>NZ_LAVM01000063.1:0-34215 GCF_001083815.1 Nocardiopsis sp. SBT366
ACCGACGAACGCTTCCAGGCCACCGTCACCGCCGTGGAGGCCGAACTCCGCTCCGGGCCCACCGTCTACCGCTACCACCGCGACGACGGCCTGCCCGGCGGCGAGGGCGGCTTCCACCTGTGCACCACCTGGCTCATCGAGGCCTACCTGCTCACCGGCCGCCGCGCGGAGGCCGAGGAACTCTTCAAGCACCTGGTCGACTGCGCCGGACCCACCGGTCTGATCCCCGAGGAGTTCGACCCGGTCACCGAACGCGCGTTGGGCAACCACCCCCAGGCCTACTCCCACCTGGGCCTGATCCGCTGCGCCCAACTCCTCGACCAACACTGACCCAGACCACACGCGAGGGGGTGTCCCACCACGGGACACCCCCTTTCGCGTGTCCAGGAGGGCCCTCCGGTCCGCTCTCGGTCTGCTCTCGGTCCGCTCATCACGATGTCCGCGTCGGGAGCACGCCCGGAACGGCGTGGTTCACCCGGATTCGTCCCAGTTGAGAGGTATGGTGCCCGCACGTTCCGCACACCGGAGGGACACACCATGGCCACGACCCTCAGCCGACGCGAACTCAACCGCGCCACCCTGGAGCGCCAGTTCCTGCTGCGCCGGGCGGAGCGACCGGCCACGGAGGTGCTGAGCCACCTGGCGGGGCTCCAGGCGCAGACCACGCACACCTGGTACGTGGGGTTCCAGAGCCGCATGGCCGACCCCGACCCGCACGAGGTGGGACGCCTGCTCACCGAAGGCACCCTGGTCCGCATGTCCCTGATGCGCTCCACCCTGCACCTGGTCTCCGCCGAGGACGCCGCCTGGATGCGCCCGACCACCCAGGAGGTCATGGAGCGGGACCTCTCCCACGGCTCCCACGGGAAGGGCACCGCAGGGCTGGACCTGGAGGCGGTGGTGACGCTCGGCCGCAAGATCCTGGAGGAGCGCCCGCTCTCCCCCAAGGAGCTGGGGGACCGGATCGGCGCCCACTGGGAGGGCGTGGACGGCGAGCACCTGGCCTACGTGGTCCGCTGCCTGCTGCCGGTGGTACAGATCCCGCCGCGCGGCGTGTGGGGCGCCTCGGGGCAGCCCGTGCTGGCCCCCGCCGACACCTGGACCGGCCTGCCGATGGCTCCCGGGCCGGACCGGGAGAGGCTGGTCCTGCGGTACCTGGCGGCCTTCGGCCCGGCCAGCGTGATGGACGTCCAGGCCTGGTCCGGCCTGACCCGGCTGAAGGCCGTGGTGGAGGGCCTGCGTGATCGGCTGGTGTCCTTCCGGGACCCCTCGGGCACGGAGCTGTTCGACCTGCCCGACGCCCCGCGCCCCTCGGCGGACGTCCCGGCGCCGGTGCGCTTCCTCTACGACTTCGACAACCTGCTGCGCGGGCACGCCGACCGGAGCCGGGTGGTCTCCGACGAGAACCTGCGCGGGCTCTCCGCGCGCAACGGCATGCCGCCCGCGACGGTGCTGGTGGACGGTGAGGTCAGCGCCTCGTGGAGGGTCGACCGGGGCCGGGGGACGCCCTCACTCGACATCACGCCCTTTCGCGCGTTCAACAATTCGGAAATCGAGGAGATCACCGACGAGGGGGACCGCCTCCTCACCTTTCTCCACCCTGGCCAGGAGACTGCGGGTCCGCGATTCACGGACCGCACCTGATTTCCCGCACACCCGGAGGTCGACCGTTTTGTGCACGTGCATCCTGACCATGGATGGCAAGGGCCGGTATGACAGGATTCGGGGGTGACTGAAGAGTTCCGCGCCGCGTTCCAACGTGTGCTCGACACCGCCGCCAGCCAGGCACCCGGCTTCCCCGAAGCCGTGCACGACGTGTTCCGGCTCTCCTCCCAGGTGCCCCGGGAGGAGCTGGCCATAGCGCTGGAGGCGCTGACTCCGGTCCTGAGCGACTGCGAACCCCACGCGGGGGTGGCCGCCGACCTCTCGGTCCTGGCCGGCGCCCTCGTGGAGTCCGGCGCGCCCGCCGGGCAGGTGGGGCTCGAGGTGTTGCGCCAACTCGGCAGCTACGGCCAGGCCGCCGTCGCCTTCATCCACGCGTGGGAGAAGACCGGCGGCGGAGCGCTGCCCGCACCGAACGGCGTGGACGAGGCCGAGGAGAAGCGGGTCGAGCAGGTCCTCGGGGACAACGCCCCGCTGGCGGCCGTCGGCTGGTGGACCTCACTCCGCTACGGCCTGGCCGCCAAGGCCATGCTCGGCGACTCCGGAGTGCGCTCCGCCGTGCGCGCCGACCCCGGCGCGCTGCACGAGCTGGGTCAGATCGTGCAGGCGCTCTCCACGCGGCTCAGCGAGTTCGGCGAGGTGGGCGAGTTGCTGAGGATGTCCGAGGCGGACCGGCTCCTGGTGCTGGACCGGGTCTCCCGGCGGGGCTTTCGTGTCGCCTTCGACGGCGTGAGCGACAACTTCCAGCTGCACACCCTGCTCGCCGACGCTCTGATCGGCAAGGAGGGGAACCGCCTGCCCGGCACCCGGCCGGACCCGCGCTGGGTCGCGGCCTCGGTGGACGCGTCGGTGGACCCGTTGGCCGACGTGGTGCGAGGCGAATGGGACCTGGTCGGCGGCGACGGAACCTGGGTGGGGAACGAGGCCTGTCCCGGCGACGTCCCGCTGGTGGACGGCGAGCGGGTCCTGGTGCTGGAACCGCAGTCGCTGCTGCACTCGTGGCGTGCCGGGCGCCGACACCCGCACATCACCGGCTCCCTGAGCGTCCTGGAGGAGCTGACCCCGGACGAGGCGACGGCCTGGTGGGCGCGCACGCACCCTGCGGGGGCGGTCCGCCACCCTCAGGCTCCGCCGATCGAGAACGACGACACCGGTGCGCACCGGCGCCCGCCCCGGCACTTCGGGGTGGCCGCGCACTTCGCGGAGGTGGACTCCGGACCGATGTCGGCGCCGTTCGCGGCCCTGGGACCGGACCTGGACCTGGACGCCCCCGGTGGGGGTCTGTCCGCGTCCTTCGAGGACGTCACCATCAACCCCGGGGCCGCTTCGGTGTTCCCGGACTCCCCCGCCTCGCTGTTCGACCCCCCGGCGCGACCGCCCGAGGCGGTGGACGACGACGAGGACGAACCCGACGACTTCACCGTGCCCGCGGCCTGGTCCGGCGCGCTGACCCCGACGGGGCCGCGCGCGGGCACATGACAACTGTCATCCCCCACTCACCACACCCCTCACATGAGGGCGGTGACTGCTGGGACTGTGGGCCGGACCCGGTCCACGGAATCATGGAGGGCATGAGGACGATGAGCCAGACCCCGCAGGGCCAAGGACAGCCGGGCGAGACCGGGCACTCCCCCAGGCCCACCCGTGAGGAGGCGCTCACGGCGGCAGGGAAGGCCTGGGACGAGGCCGAGGCGGAGCGCGCCATCGCGCACTGGAAGAGCCAGAAGCCCTGGCCCGGCACGATGCAGCGACAGGACAGGGTCCTGCTCTGGCTGCTCATCGGTATCCCCGCGTTCTTCCTCCTGACCATGCCGCTGCGGCCGTTCCTCATCGCGGACCACGCCATCCCCCTGGCCTTCGTCACGGGCAGCCACGCGGCGGTGGGCGCCGCCTCCGCCTTCGCCGGGGTCGGGCAGGGCTCCCTGTGGGTGGTGATCGTCGCGGGCGTGATCGGCAAGGTGAAGATCGACTGGCTGTTCTGGTGGGTGGGCCGCCGCTGGGGCCGCGGCATCGTCGCCTTCCTCGTTCCGAGCGAGCGCGGCCGCCAGTTCGCCGAGCGCTTGGAGACGATGAACCCGTGGGTCATGCGGCTGCTCATCCCGCTGAGCTACCTGCCGGGCGTTCCCGCGGGCATCCCCCACGTCATGGCCGGGGTGAGCGGGATGCGTCTGCGCACGTACCTGCTGCTGGACGTCATCGGCGCCCTGATGATCACCGCCGTGGTCGCGGCCATCGGGTACAACTCGGGCCAGGCGGGGGTGGACGTGGTCCTGCTGATCGACAGCTACGCGCTCTGGCTGATGCTCGCGATCATCTTCGGCATGGCCGCGATCCCCACCTACACCAGCATCAGGGACCAGCGCGCGCGGCGGGAGCAGGCCCTCGGGGAGGTCGCCGAGGCCTACGACGCCGAGACCGCCCGCCTGGCCGTCCAGGAGGACCCCGAGGCCGTCTCCCGGGAAACCGCCCAGGATGATCCCACCACCCCCACACCCCCTCCGAACAGCAGGAACGACTGAAAGTCAGCCCACCGTCGCGCACGGTCGCGCGCGGAGGCGGACTCCTTGACTAGGCTGGCGTTCGGCAATCCGACACCCCGGGCAAGCCGGCTGCGCTGGGTGCGTCACAAACACACTCAAGGAGATCCCGTCATGGGACAGCAACACTTCGATCTGGTCGTCCTCGGCGCCGGGCCCGGCGGCTACGTCGCCGCGATCCGCGCGGCCCAGCTGGGCCTCAAGGCGGCGGTCATCGAGGAGAAGTACTGGGGCGGCGTCTGCCTGAACGTGGGCTGCATCCCCTCCAAGGCGCTCCTGCGCAACGCGGAGCTGGCCCACCTCTTCAACAACGAGGCCGACCTCTTCGGCATCAAGGTGAACGGGACGGTCGAGTTCGACTACGGCAAGGCGTTCAGCCGCAGCCGCGAGGTGGCGGACGGCCGGGTCAAGGGCGTCCACTTCCTGATGAAGAAGAACAAGATCACCGAGCTCAACGGGCGCGGCACCTTCGTCGACGACCACACGGTCGAGGTCCGGGGCGAGGACGGCTCCACCGAGACCGTCACCTTCGACAACGCGGTGATCGCGGCGGGCTCCTCCACCAAGCTGATTCCGGGCACCTCGCTGTCCGAGCGGGTCGTCACCTACGAGGAGCAGATCCTCAGCGAGGAGCTCCCCGGGAGCATCATCATCGCGGGCGCGGGCGCCATCGGCGTCGAGTTCGCCTACGTCATGCGCAACTACGGCGTCGACGTCACCATCGTGGAGTTCCTCGACCGGGTCGTTCCGCTGGAGGACGAGGAGGTCTCCAAGGAGATCGCCCGCGCCTACAAGAAGCTCGGCGTGAAGGTCCTGACCTCCACCAAGGTGGAGTCGGTCGAGGACACCGGCAAGGGCGTGAGCGTCACCGTCACCGGCAGCGACGGCAAGCAGCAGACGCTGGAGGCGGACAAGCTCCTCCAGGCGATCGGGTTCGCGCCCAACGTCGAGGGCTACGGCCTGGAGAAGACCGGCGTGGCGCTGACGGACCGGGGCGCCATCGAGATCGACGGGCGCGGCCGCACCAACGTCCCGCACATCTTCGCGATCGGCGACGTCACCGCCAAGCTCATGCTGGCGCACACCGCCGAGGCGATGGGGATCGTGGCGGTGGAGACCATCGCCGACGCCGAGACGCAGGAGATCGACTACCGGTTCATCCCGCGCGCCACCTACTGCCAGCCGCAGATCGCCAGCTTCGGCTACAGCGAGACCGAGGCGCGGGAGGCGGGCTACGACGTCCAGGTGGCCAAGTTCCCGTTCATGGCCAACGGCAAGGCGCACGGTCTGGGCGACACCCGGGGCTTCGTGAAGATCATCTCGGACGGGAAGTACGGGGAGTTCCTCGGCGCCCACATGGTCGGTCCGGACGTGACCGAGCTGCTGCCCGAACTCACCCTGGCCCAGCAGTGGGACCTGACGGTGCACGAGGTGGCGCGCAACATCCACGCGCACCCCACCCTCAGCGAGGCGGTCAAGGAGGCCGTGCACGGCCTGGCCGGGCACATGATCAACTACTGATCCGTCCGCCGACCCCGCACACAGGGGACGGGGCCGGTCCCGTCAGGGGGACCGGCCCCGTCGTTCATGGGGCGCCACGGGTGTCGGCGTCAGCGGATGAGCGACTCCACGTAGCCGTCCAGGCCCACGGACGCGTAGTGGGCGCGGGCCATCTCGATCTTGGTGAAGACGTCCTCGTACCCGGTCTGGGTGCCGTCCTCGTCCACGTACACCATCGCGCCGCTGATGTTGAAGAAGGTGACCATGTGGTCGCAGTCCTCGGGGACGGCGAGCGTGTGGATCTCACCCGGCGGCTCGTAGACGAAGTGACCGGCCTCGGCCACCCAGTCGTGCTCGTAGTAGTGCCAGCGACCCTCGATGACGTAGCCGAAGACCGCCCCGGGGTGGCGGTGCCGGGAGACGATGCCGGACGCGGTGACCTTGAGCAGGTTGCACCACTGGCCGGTGACGGTGTTGAGCATCAGCGGGCGGAACCACACGTTCGGGGCCTGCGGCACCCACATGCGCGGGTCCTCGGGGACGGCCGGAATCGCGATCTCGTCGGGGATTCCGGCTGACGGGTTGATGACGGGAGCTCGGTTCTGTGACACGGTTCCTCCAGGTGGACGGGGTGGGACGGCGAGCGGGGACTCGGGGGGAGGGGTCAGGCGGCCAGGTATCCGCCGTCGACCGGGAGGACGGCCCCGGTGACGAACCCGGCGTCCGGGCCGCACAGGAACTCGACCGCCCCGGCGACCTCGGCCGGGTCGCCCCAGCGGGCCATCGGAGTGCGGCCCAGGATGCGCGCCTCGGCCTCAGTGTCGGCGCGGACCCCCTCGGTGAGCTCGGTGCGGATCCAGCCGGGCGCGACCGCGTTCACGCGGATGCCCAGGGACGCCCAGGCGACCGCGAGCGACCTCGTGAGCTGGGTGATCCCGCCCTTGCTGGCGCTGTAGGCGGGGACCAGGGGGCCGCCGAAGAAGCTGAGCATCGAGGCGACGTTGACGACGCTGCCACCGGCCGCCTCCAGGGCGGGCCGGGCCGCGACGCACGCCCGCATGGCGCAGGTCAGGTTGACCTCCACGACCCTCGCGAACACCGCCGGGTCGAACTCCTCGTGCCTGCGGATGATCCCGGCCGCGTTGACCAGCGCGTCCACGCGCGGGAAGGAGGCCAGGTAGTCCTCCAGAGCGTCCTCGCCGGTGATGTCCAGCTCGGTGACCTCGGCCCGTTCCCGGAGCCTGGCCGGAGCGCGTTCGGTGTCCAGGCCGCAGACCGCGACGCGGCGGCCGCGGTCGACGAAGCGGGCGGCCACGGCCGCGCCGATGCCACTGGTGCCCCCGATGACGACGACGGTCCCGTCATCGGACCTCGGTTCGGGGACATCCCCGGGTGCTGTCTCCATGCGCTGCTCCTTCTAGGCGTCGGAATCCGGGACGGCGAGGGACTCGATCCAGTACTCCCGCGCGAGGGCGTCGACACCCGCGGGGGACACCCCCCTGAGGTGGACGGTCGTGTCGGTCGTCCCGGCGACCCGCCCGTGGTTCTGGAGCTTGAGGAAGTGGTAGCGCTCCGGCTGGAAGCCGAGCACCACGTCCACGTCGAACCGGCCGCGTTCGTCGGGGGCGTCGCCGATCCCGGGTTCGGCCTTGCCGACCGACTGGACCCCCAGCCAGACCTGGTAAAGGAGGACGAGGAGCAGCACCAACACGATCCGGCGCAGGGTGGCGCTGCGTACCGCCCTCGCCCCGAAGGACCTAGCCGACATCGGCGGTGCTCCCGTCACTCTCCTGTTTCCCGGCGCCGTCACGGCTCCGGTCGGAGTCGACGGCCAGGAGCCCGTTGATCCGGGCGACGGTCTCCCGGAAGCCGGGGTGGTCCACCGCCGCCTGCCAGGTGCGCGGGCGGGGCAGGTCCACGGTCACGATCTCCTGGACGGTGCTGGGCCGTGAGGACAGCACCACCACGCGGTCGGAGAGGAAGACCGCCTCGTCGATGTCGTGGGTCACGAAGAACACCGTGGGGCGGCGCTCCTCGAAGATCCGGGTGAGGTCCTCCTGGAGCCTGCGCCGGGTCTGCGCGTCGATGCTCGCGAAGGGTTCGTCCATGAGCATCACGGCGGGCTCGTTGGCCAGCACGCGGGCCACGCCCAACCGCTGGCGCATGCCGCCGGACAGCTCGTGGGGGTAGCGGTTCTCGAACCCGGCCAGCCCCACCAGCTCCAGGTACTCGCGGCCGCGCTCCTCCCGTTCGCGGCGTCCCATGCCCTTCATGCGCAGCCCGAAGACCACGTTTCCGAGCACGGTCTTCCACGGGAACAGGGCGTGACCCTGGAACACCACACCCCGGTCGGGGCCGGGCCCGCTGACCTCGCGGCCGTCCACCGACACCGTCCCTCCGGTGGGGTTCGCGAACCCCGCCACGGTGTTCAGGACGGTGGTCTTGCCGCAGCCACTCGGGCCGAGGACCGACACGAACTCGCCACGCTCCACCGTGAACGAGATGTCGCCGATCGCGACGACCTCGTCCCCGGTGTAGGAGTCGGTGAAGACCTTCTCCAGGTGTTCGATCACCAAAGCGGTCATCTGTCGTCCTCCATGCTTCGCACCAACCCCCACCGCTCCACGGTGGCCCGCTCGAACGGCGCCAGGACCAGCGCGTCGAGCATGTACCAGAGCACCCCGAGCACGACCATGCCGAGGAACACCTGACTGACGTCGCCCACCCGGCGGGCGTCGAACATCATGAAACCGATCCCACTGGTGCCGACGATGATCTCCGCCGCCACCAGCGCCCGCCAGCCGTAGCCCAGGCCGGTGCGCACACCGGTGGCCACGGACGGCAGCGCGCCCGGCAGGATCACTTCGAAGAACACCCGGACCCTGCCCGCTCCGAGGCTGCGCGCGGCCCGGATCAGCTCCTTGGGGACCTGCTCGACCCCGGAGACCACGCTCAGCATGAGCGGGAAGACGATCGTGTAGACGATGACGAACGTGACGGCGGTCAGGCTGAACCCGAACCACACGATGACGATCGGCAGCCACGCGATGTCCGCGATCGCCTGGAAGAACAGCAGGATCGGCCACACGGCCTTGCGCAGCCGCCAGAAGAGGGCGGTCAGGAAGCCCATCGGGAGCCCGATGAGCAGACCGAACCCGACCCCGTAGGCCAAGCGCTCCAGGGAGTCGCCCAGGTAGCCGACCAGGATGCCCTTGCGGACCAGCTCGACGAACTCCAGCACCACCCGGTCGGGACCCACGAAGAACGCCTGCGGGAAGAGCCCGCTCTCCGCGAGGGCCCACCAGAGGGCGATCACCGGCACGAACGGTCCGAGCGTGCGGAAGGCGGGGCTGCGGGTGAGCCGCAGCCACACGCGCCGGTGCAGGGGCGCCCGGCGACGGACCGCCCGTGCGGGCGCGTCGCCTGTTCTGTTTCCGGCGGGTTGGACGGTCCCGCCGGAAGTCTCAGTGAGAGACCGCATCAGCGACCACCCCCCGTCATGCCCCACCGCTCAACGGTGTTCCGCTCCAGGGGGGCGAGCAGGAGTCGGTCCATCAACAGCCACAGGACACCGATGATCACCATCGAGGCGATGATGACGTCGGTGGAGAACGAGGTCTGGGCCAGGAACAGCGCGTAGCCCAGACCGGCGCTGGTCGCGATGATCTCCGCCGCGACCAGGCCCCGCCAGCCGTAGCCGAGGCCGATCCGCAGGCCGCTGACCACGCTCGGCAGCGCTCCGGGGAGGAGGACCTCCCAGAACAGCCGCCAGGGACCGGCGCCCAGCGAGCGCGCCGACCTCAACAGCTCACCGGGGATGCTGCGCACGCCCAGCATGGTGTTGTAGGCCAGCGCGAAGAACATCGCGTTCCACACGATGAAGATGACGGCGCCGTCGCCGTATCCCAGCCACAGGGTCGCCACGGGGATCCAGGCGATCCCGGCGAGTGCGACGGAGAACCGCAGCAGCGGCGTGAAGAAGGCGGAGAGGACACGGCTGGCGCCGAGCGCGATCCCGAACGGGATGGCGGTGACGATCGCGATGACCGCGCCGACCACGACCCGGTACAGGCTGGCGCTCAGGTGCCGGACCAGCTCGCCGCTGACCGCCATGGACCGCAGGGCCTCGGCCACATCGGTGACCTGGGGGAAGACCCGTTTGGGGACCCCGGTCACGGCCACCGCGGCCGCCCAGGCTCCAACCAGGGCGACCAGCGGCAGCACGAACCAGAGGAAACCGGCGGCCCGGTCTCCGGTACGGCCGCGGCGTGGGGCGGCCGTACCGGATCGCGCGGTGCGTCCGGAACCGCGCGTCGGGCCGTGCGTCATACGGCGCACGCCTCCTGGTCGACCTCACGGATGAAGGTGTGGTCGGACTCGATCTCGGCCGTGTTGGGGATCTCGGGGAGATCGTCGAACAGCTCCGGGTTGTTCTCCTCGACGGAGAGGATCGGACCCGGAACGAACAGGTCGTTGATGTCGGTCTCGTACTCCAGCTGGCCCTGCTCCTCAAGCAGGACCGCGACGGTGTCCAGCGCCAGGTAGTTGCAGGCGGAGAAGCGGCCGTCCAGCTGGGCGATGTTGTACTCCATGGCGGCCTGGGCGACGTCCGGCTCGGTGCCGGTCAGCCAGCGCGCCGCGGAGTCGGCGGCGTCGTCGGGGTTCTGACGGATCCACTGGTCGGTGGCGGCGCGGGCGGTGAGGAAGGCCTCGACCAGCTCGCCGTTCTCCTCCAGGTACTCCGGCGTGGTGACGATGTAGCCGATGAAGGGGATGTACCCGCCGCCGCGAAGGATCTCCTCGGAGCCCTCGACCTGGTCCGTGATGGTGATCGGCCACGGGTCCCAGATGACGGCGGCGTCGATGCCGCCGGTCTCCAGGGCGACCGGCATGTCCGGCGGCGCGGTGTTGACCATCTCGACGTCGTCCGGGTCGATGCGCAGGTCCTTGAGCAGACCCAGCAGGTACAGGTGGTTGATGGAGCCGAAGGTGGTGCCGATCTTGGCGTCCTCCAGCGTCGAGAGGTCATCCGGGTCGATGCCGGAGTCCTCGGCGGCGACGATGGCCGCCGTCTCGTCGACGCTGCGCTGGACGGCCGAACCGGTGTAGTTGCCGACCAGGGCCAGGTCGACTCCCTCGCCGGCGGCGGCCAGGGCCGGAACGCCGACCTGGATGATGTCGACCTCACCAGCCTCCAGCGCGTTGATCGCGTCGACGCCCGTGGGGAACGGATCGGCCAGGGTCACGTCCAGACCGTGGTCCTCGAAGTAGCCGACCTCGGTGCCGACGGGCAGGCCGATCTGGTCGATCGCGGACACGTATCCGGCGTTGAGGGAGCCGCTGACGGAGCCGCTGGCTCCCTCCACGTCCTCGTCGACGGTCGAACCGCCACTGCACGCCGTGGCGAGCAGGACTGCGGAGCAGACAAGGGAAAGGGGAGTGAGCGGAAATCGCTGCATGAGGGTTCTTCCGGTGACAGGGTGTGCGCCCTCACACGAACGCTTGCACGTGCCGTTCCCGCTGGTAGGAGACGCACCTGGGACCCGCCCGCGCGGCGGTGAGGGAATGGGGCTGGAGGGCGTGCGAAGCTCCGGAGGACGAGGAGTCGTCCGGAACTTTCATGCTTTCGCTTGCAGACCGTATCCCGATTTGCCCCTGGTCGTGAAGTTCCATTCGCTTATACCCTTATTCGGAAAGCGAATAAGGCCAGGTCCCGACTCCCTGCTCCTCGCTCACCGGTGCGTTCTGTGTCCTTGTCGGCAGCGTTCCCGCAGGTCGGGGCGCTTCGGTTACAGCCTGGAGAATTCTGCGCGCCGCCGGGGTGAGGGCGCGGGTGGAGTCCCAGCAGACGGCCACGCGGCGCCGGGGAGCGCCCTCCAGGGGGCGCACGCGGACCCCCTTGGTGTCGGCGCTCCAGGCGGCCAGCCAGTTGGTGACCCCCACGCCGATCCCGTGCGCGACCAGCGACACGAGGGTCTGGGGCTGGTTGGTGGCCTGGACCGGGCTGATGGTCAGGCCGTGCTCCTGGAAGACCCGGAAGGACTCGAACTCGGCCGTCTCGGGGGCGTCGAGGCGGCCTATGACCACGATGGGGTGTTCGGCCACGACGGACATGGGGACGGGGTCGGGGACGTCGGAGAGCGGATGGTCCTCCGCGTGCACGACGACCAGCGGTTCGGCCCACAGGGGCCTGCTGACCACCGAGGGCGAGGTGGGCTTGGGGGTCATGGGCCGGAGGTAGAGGTCGATGCCGCCCGCCGCGAGGGCCTCGTCCAGTTCGAGGGTGGCGTGTTCGGTGAGCACCACCTTGATGTCCGGGTCGCTGACCGCGAGGGACTGGAGGAGTCCGGGAACGAAGGCCGCGCTGGCGCTGGGGTAGGAGCCCAGGGAGACTATGCCCCGCGTACCGCCGCGCCAGGGCGCCATGGCGGACTCGGCCCGTTCCAGGGCGCGCAGGACGTTGCGTGCCTGCACCGCCAGGGCGCCGCCCGCCTCGGTCAGCTGGACGGGGCGCTTCTTGCGGTCGAAGAGGGGCTGGCCGATCTCCCGTTCGAGCGCGGCGACGTGTTGGCTCACTCGCGGCTGCGACCTGCGGGTCGACTCCGCGGCGGAGACGAAGCTGCCGGTCTCGACCACCGCCAGGAACGAGACGAACCACTCGAGGCGAATGTCCGTGTCCAGCATGTGGGGGGGTGCTCCGGTTGCCTAGGGGATGAAGGGGGGCTCACGATACCTCCCCAAATGGGAAATCAGACTCCAAATCGGTCAGGTGCCACTCCGACACCAGCGGCAACTCCCTTTTCAGACTATTAACGATACTGATTCTGACATTCCAGAAACCGGACACCGAGAGCGGATCGCCCCACCCTCCACCGGGCCAGTGGGGAGGGCCTCCCCGGGGCGCCGGACTTGCTAGGTTTCCCTGTGTCCCCCGCCGGAGCCCCCTCCAGCCCGGCGCACCCCGAACCGAAAGCCACCCATGCGCCTGATCCCGTCATCACCCCTCTCGTGCCTGGGCACGGCCGTCGCCGCAGTCGTGATCGGCGGTGTCGTCCTCGTCGGCTGCGACGTGGTCGACCTCGACCTGGACCTGAGCATGTCGTCAGGCGGCTCGGACTCCCCCGAGGAGGAGGCGAGCGCCAGCCCCAGTCCCGAGGAAGAGCCGGAGGAAGAGGAGGCCTCCGCCTACGGCCTCCCCGAGTCCTGTGAGGCGGCCGGCGCCGCGCAGATCGTCGGGGACCTCGCGCCGGGCCAGGTGCTGACCGAGGAGAGCGGGGAGATCGAGGGGATCGAGGACGCCGAACAGCTCTCCTGCACGTTCAGCGACGGGAGCACCGAACCCGGGACGCCGTCGTTCACCCTCGTGTTCACCTCGGGCGCCGACCCCAGCGCCAATCCGGACGTCGTCCAGGTCCCGGGCGCCGAGGCGGAGATGAACTGGGAGGTCGACGTCGACGTGGACGTGGACACCTACCACACGGAGGACTCCGACGACCTCGGCGCGGACCTGGAGTACGTCGGCACGGTGGACGGCTCCAGCCGCCACCTGTACCTCCAGCTGCCCGGCGACTTCCACGTGACCGCGATCGCCTACTTCGAGGACGTCGAACGCGGCGACCTGGAGCGCGTGGTCTTCCAGGCCGCGGGCCAGATCCGCAACTGACCGAGCCACCGAGGGGCCGCCGACGTTCGTCGGCGGCCCCTCTCGCGTTCTCCGGCCCTCCACCGACGCCCCTCCGCGCGGGGCGGCCGAGGGGGCCGGACGGGCAAAAGCACCGTCCCCGGACGTACCCACCCCCGCGGCCAACCGGAATCCGCATGACCTCCCCGACGCGCTCACGGGTTCCTTGCCACCGCCGCCACCTGCTGGGATTCTTCCCGCAACACCGCAGCGAGCCTGGTCTCGCACGTCGTGGCCCCGATCCCCCTCCGCCCTGTCACGCGGCCCCGTGCCGCCCGGAAGGAACCCTCGTGACCGACGTACACACCACACCGGATCTCGCCCGCCTGTCCGGCACCTTCGCCATCGGCGGGAACCTCCCCGTGCACCGCCTCGGATTCGGCGCGATGCAACTCACGGGCCCCGGGTCCTGGGGAGAGCCCCAGGACCGCGACGAGGCGCTGGCCGTACTGCGACGCGCGGTCGAGCTGGGCGTCACCCTCATCGACACCGCCGACTCCTACGGCCCCGAGGTCAACGAACGGCTGATCCGCGAGGCCCTGCACCCGTACCCCGAGGACCTCCTCGTGACCACCAAGGTGGGCATGGTGCACTCGGGCCCCGGGCAGTGGGAGGCCAACGGGACACCCTCGCACCTCAAGCGTCAGGTGGAGGCGAGCCTGCGCAACCTGGGCCTGGAGCGCATCGGCCTGCTCCAGCTCCACTGGATCGACCCCGAGGTGCCGCTGTCCGAGCAGCTGGGCGCGCTCGTGGAACTGCGTGAGGAGGGCAAGATCCACCACATCGGGCTGACCGGTGTGACGAGGGAGCAGCTCCGGACCGCCCGCAGGACCACACCCATCGCCTCGGTGCAGAACGAGTACAACCCCGGCCAGCGCAGGTCCGAGGACGTGCTGGAGCGGTGCGAGCAGGAGGGGATCGCGTTCCTGCCCTGGGCGCCGATCGCGCGCGGGGAACTGGCGCGTCCGGACTCCCCGCTGGCCCCCATGGCGGCCGAGCGCGGCGTGACCCCGGCCCAGCTGGCCCTGGCCTGGCTGCTGCGCCGGTCGCCGGTGATGCTGCCGATCCCGGGCACCTCCCGGGTCGAGCACCTGGAGGAGAACATGGCGGCCGCCTCGGTGAGCCTCTCCGAGGCGGAGAGCGAGCACATCAGGAGGCTCCTCGCCGTCTGACCCCGCACGGGGCGCGAACACGACGAGGGGCCGCCGACAGTGCGTCGGCGGCCCCTCGTGGATCCCGGGTCAGTAGTCGACCGGGATCTCCTCGAACTCGCCGAACGGACCGGCGCGCAGGGTCAGTTCCGTCACGTCCACGGGGGGAGCGGGGAAGACCGCGACCAGCTCGTGGGTGTTGCCGGGCTGGATCATGTGGACCTCCTCGGCGAAGCTGCTGTAGCGGCCGTCGCCGAAGTCCATCTGGGCCACGTAGCGGACCAGTCCGTTGTCCGGCTCGAAGAGCTGGAAGCCGCCGAGGGTGCCCTTGTTGAACTGCTCGGGGCCACCCGCGACCGTCTCGGAACCCCCGAGCTCGGGGGTGAGCGGCTGGTCGGTGGTGTTGGTCATCGCCACGGTCCCGATGACGTAGGCGCCGTCGCGGCGGAGCGGGTAGAGCTCCAGGCGGATGCCGTCCTTCTCCCCCTCGGCGACCACGGAGCCCGGGTCGTCGCTGTACGGCGCGGGCCAGGTGACGTTGCGCTGGGCCACGCCCAGGCCGTCGTCGTCGTACTCCTCGTCCTCGGTGGCCTCGACGGTGGGGTTGAAGACGTACGAGAACTCGACGCGGCGGTTGCGGGCGCGGGCCTCCTCGTCGTCGGGACCGCCCTCGCGGGCGACGGGCTCGCGCTTGCCCCGGCCCTCGACCTCCAGCTTGTAGTCGGTGCCGAGCTCCTCCGCGAGGAGGTCGCGCACGGTCTCGGCGCGCTCCACGGACAGGTTGTCGTTGTAGGAGTCGTCACCGATGCCGTCGGTGTGGCCGATGACCGTGATGGTGGGGTCGTCGGGGTCCACGTTGTTGGCCAGCGTGGTCGCGGCCCGCCGCACGACGTCGGCGGCGGTCTCGGTCAGGTCCGAGCGGTCGAACTCGAACATCACGTCCGAGTGGAGGGAGATGATCTCCCGGTCGCCGTCACGGGTGGTGGAGGCGATCTCGGAGTCCACGAAGCTCTGCACCCAACCCTCGTCCGCCACCGCGTCGTCGTCGGGACGCCGGTTGGCGAAGGTCAGGTTCTCACCGCGTCCGGGCGGGTCGTCGAGGCTGAGGTGGTCCGGACCGTTGGGGTTCTCGGGGTCCGCCCTCTCCTCGTCCACGTCCTGGATGGTGATGCCGGTCATCGCGCCCAGACCGCTGCCGACGAAGGTCACCTGGGAGACCTCGTCGGGGATGCGGGGGAAGTACCGGGTGTACTCGTTGGTGACCCCGTCGTGCACGGGGTACAGGCCGTCCTCGTTCGGGCTCTCGGAGCCGTACTTGAGTCCCCCCTCGTCGAGGAACTGCCGGTACACGCGGCCGGTCAGGGGGTCGACCAGCGTGTGCGCCATGCTCAGGTTCCGGTTGGGCCCGGCGAAGTCGTCCAGGTAGGTGACCTCGTAGTGCATGACCGTGTAGTCGTCGGTGCGCTCCAGGCCGGTGATCGAGAAACGCATCTCGGCGTCCTGTCCGGTGTCCTGGAAGATCCGGCCCTCTCGGACGTAGGGGAACTCCTCCCTCACCTCCGGCGGGCCCGACGCGTCGCCGAAGGTCTCTGACCACCAGTCGGACACGGGGGTACAGCCGCTGAGCAGGAGGCTGCCAGAGACCATGAGCGCGACCACGGTGAGGGGCGTCTTCCGCGCCATGTGGGGGAACTCCGATCGTTGAGGAGACGTACGGGCAACATCCTCCTGCACTCGCGGGGTCGAACCGACCACTGCGTCCCCGTAGGAGCACGGTCAACCTCCCTGGCCAGGGGTGACCCCTATGGGGGTTTCTTCGGTTATGGCGCGGGGGCTGCCGCTCCACGGCACCGCCTTCGTGCGCGGGTGCAGTGAGTCGGGCGCCTCGGAGCCAGCCACCGACACGTAGCGTCGTATCCCGGTGACTGAGGGGCATCACCCGAAGGAGAGACGCATGCGCACATCCACGCTGGCCGCGGCCACGACGGTCGTGGCTCTCGCCCTCGCCCTCGGAGCCTGTGCTTCCGGGAGCGGGGACACCGATGGCGAGGGCACCGAGGAGTCGGGGCGGGAGACCGGTCGGGAGGGCGCGGCCGGGGACGGGAGCGCGGACGGTCCCTTCGGCCCCGGGTGCTCGGACTTCCCCTCGGAGGGTGGGGGCAGTCTCGACGCGATGGCCGACCAGCCGTTCGCCACCGCCATCGCCGACAGTCCGGTGCTCGGCAACCTGGCCGACGCCCTGGAACGGGCCGGGCTCAGCGAGGAGCTGGACACCGCCGAGGGCGTGACCGTGTTCGCCCCCGTCAACGACGCCTTCGACATGTACCCGGACGGGGAGATGGACGACCTCCTGGGGGACTCCGACAGGCTGGCGTACCTGCTCGGCCACCACGTGGTCGCGGGCGAGGTCGACAGCGCGGAACTGGACGGGGGCGTGTTCGACTCCCTCAACGGGGGCCGGGTGCGCGTCTCCGGATCGAGGGGTGGGTACACCGTGGACGGCTACGCCACCGTGGACTGCGCGGACGTGCGAACCGCCAACGCCACGGTGCACGTGGTGGACATGCTCCTCATGCCGTCCTGACCCGGGGCCGGGGCGCCGGACGACGGGACGCGGCGCGCGCCGGACGGCAGCCGCCCCGGGGTTGAGCGGAGGGGCACGCCGGGGGCCCGGGGGCGAAATCTCGGAAAACCTCCCCGTCCACCAATCCGGTTCACCCCCGGCCCCGAATGCCCCACGTGACTACCGGGACACGCGGGGAACAGCACCCGCCACGCGACGGACGACGTTGGGGCGTCGGAGCGGGCCTCGGCCTGCTCGTCGTCGGGGCGGCGCTCGGCTTCGGCGAACTCGCCGCCGGGCTCCTCCGCGTGACGTCCCCGGTGGTGACCGTCGGCGACGCGCTCGTCGACAACAGCCCCCAGTTCCTCATGTCATGGGCGATCGCGCTCTTCGGCACGGCCGACAAGGCCGTGCTGGTCATCGGAGTGCTGCTCGTGCTGATCCTGTCCGGGGCGGCACTGGGTGTCGTGGCTTCGCGCCGCCCCGTGGCGGGATACGTGGGACTGGGGCTGTTCACGGCGGTGGGGCTGACCGCCGTGGTCCTGCGCCGCGCCGACGACCTGGGGGCGGCCACGGCCGTGGTCGTCGGCGGGGTCGCGGGCACCGTGGCCCTCGCCCTGCTGTTGAGGAGCCTGGGCCCGGCTCCGTCCCGCACACAGGGGCCGGGACCGGACGCCGGGCCGCAGCACGAGACCGACACGAACCGCGCCGACGAGGCCGGTTCCGAAGAGGACACCGGGCAGGAGCAGGGGCCGCGCGCGAAGGGTGACGCCGACGGCGTCCCCCAGACGGGCCCGGACGCGGGTCCCGGCCGGAGGGGCTTCGTCCTCACCGCCGCCGGGGTTCTGGCCGCCTCCGGGACCGCTGGCGCCCTCGGACGCTCGCTGCCGTCCCTCCTGGGCGGCGCGGGCTCCGGAACCCGGCTGGCCCTGCCCGCCCCCGCGTCCCCGCTGCCCGCCCTTCCGTCCGGCGTCGACCTCGGCGTCCCGGGGCTGGCACCCTTCACCACCCCCAACACGGACTTCTACCGGATCGACACCGCCCTGACGGTCCCGAGGCCGGACCCCGCCCGGTGGACGCTGCGCGTGCACGGCATGGTGGACCGCCCCTTCGAGATCGACATGGACGAACTGCTCTCCCGCGACCTGGTCGAAGCGGACATCACCCTGGCGTGCGTGTCCAACCAGGTCGGCGGGGACCTGGTCGGCAACACCCGCTGGCTCGGCTTCCCCCTGGCGGAGCTGCTGCGGGAGGCCGGAGTGCAGTCGGGCGCGGACCAGATCCTCAGCACCTCCAGTGACGGCTGGACCTGCGGCACCCCCACCGAGGTGGTCATGGACGGCCGCGACGCCCTGCTGGCCGTGGGCATGGGCGGGGAACCGCTCCCCCACGAGCACGGCTACCCCGCCCGCATGGTGGTCCCCGGCCTGTACGGGTTCGTCAGCGCCACCAAGTGGGTCACCGACATCAAGCTCACCCGCTTCGCCGACGAGCAGGCCTACTGGGCCCAGCGCGACTGGGGCGTGAGGGCACCGATCAAGACCATGTCCCGGATCGACGTGCCCTCCCCTCTGGGGCGGGTCGAGTCCGGCGAGGTGGTCCTGGCCGGGGTCGCCTGGGCCCAGCACAGGGGAGTCGCGGGGGTGGAGGTTCGGGTGGACGACGGCGACTGGTGGGAGGCCGAGCTCGCCGAGGTCCCCGGGATCGACACCTGGGTCCAGTGGGTCACCGAGACCACCGTCGACCCCGGCAACCACGCGGTGGAGGTCAGGGCCACCGACGCCACCGGGTTCACCCAGCCGTCCGAACGGGTGGACCCGATCCCCGACGGCGCCACGGGCTGGCACCGCATCCGTTTCACGGCCACCTGAGGAGACGGCTCCGAGCGCGCACCGCCGCGCACCGGACCCTCCGCACACGGCCGACACACAGACCCGAGAACGCAGTCAGCAACAAAGGAGATTCACGATGAACCGCATCACCGCCACCGCCCGCAGGAACAAGCTCGCCGCCACCGCCGCGGCCGCCGCGCTGGCCTTCGGCCTGTCCGCCTGTGGCGGCATGGACGACTCCGGCAGCGAGAACACGGACGCCGGCGGTGCGGAGGAGACCGAGGGCACCGGCACCGAGGAGAACATGGACGAGGGCACCCAGACTGCGGGTGAGAACTTCGGTCCGGGCTGCGCCGAGGTGCCCGAGGACGGTGACGGCAGCTTCGAGGGCATGGCCCAGGACCCGGTCGCCACGGCGGCGTCCAACAACCCGCTGCTGTCCACCCTGGTCACGGCCGTGGGCGAGGCCGACCTCGTCGACACGCTCAACTCGGCCGAGGACATCACCGTGTTCGCGCCCACCAACGACGCCTTCGACAAGATCCCCGAGGAGGACCTCAACGCCCTGCTGGAGGACCAGGAGCAGCTCACCGAGGTGCTGACCTACCACGTGGTCGAGGGCGAGCAGGCCCCCGAGGCCCTTGAGAACGGCACCTTCACCTCGCTCCAGGGCGACGACGTCACCACCGAGGGCTCCGGCGAGGACTACACCGTCAACGGCGACTCGAGCGTGGTCTGCGGCAACGTGCAGACCTCCAACGCGACCGTCTACATCGTTGACACGGTGCTGATGCCCTCCTAATGAGAGGCTTCGCCGGGAGGGACACCCGGGCGGTCCGCGCGTTGAGGCCGGACCGTCCGGGTCCCCCACCGGGAACCTGACCGGACTCCGCCCCGAAGCCCGGTCACGAAGTGAACGAAGCACCACATCACCGAGACGAGAAGGGTCCGGATGGACAGGGCAGCCGCCGCACCGCACGACGCGGTCCACGACACCGACCCGCCCGGGTTGGAGGAGCTGCTGCGCCTCGTGGCGCGCGGTGACGAACACGCCTTCGGCCGGGTCTACGACCTGATCAGCCCCGCCGTGTACGGGCTGGTGCGCCGCATCCTGCGCGACCCCGCCCAGTCGGAGGAGGTCACGCAGGAGGTGCTCGTGGAGGTGTGGCGCAGCGCCTGCCGCTACGACGCCCGGCGGGGCAGCCCCCAGGCCTGGGTGATGACCCTCGCCCACCGCAGGGCCGTGGACCGGGTGCGGTCCGAGCAGGCCAGCACCGACCGGGAGGCCCGGGCCGCGGCGGCCGACACCCAGAGGCCCTATGACGAGGTGGCCGAGGAGGCCACCAACCGGCTCGAACGAGAACGCGTGCGCCGATGTCTGGACACGCTGACCGAGCTCCAGGAACAGTCGGTACGGCTGGCCTTCTACGGCGGTTACTCCTACCGTGAGGTGGCCAACCTGCTGTCGTCGCCCCTGGGCACCATCAAGACGCGTATGCGCGACGGGCTGATAAGGCTCAGGGACTGTCTGGGGGTGGACTGGTGAGAGGGACGATGGGGCAGGACACGCACACACTGACGGGCGCCTACGCGCTCAACGCCCTCTCCCCGAACGAGAGCGTACGGTTCGAGGACCACCTGGCCGACTGCGACTCCTGTGTCCAGGAGGTGCGGGGCTTCAAGGAGACCTCGGCGAGGCTGGCCGCCGCGACAGCGCAGGCCCCGCCCGCCGAACTCAGGGCACGGGTGCTGGAGGAGGTGGCCCGGACCCGGCAGCTCGCCCCGGCCCCCGAACGTCTGCCCGAGCCGCGCGTGCGTCGCGCCTGGCCGTGGATGCTGGGTCTGGCGCTGGCGGCGTGCGTGGCCGCGATCATCGCGCTGGGCGCCGTGGTGCTCGACCAGGGCCGCCAGGTGGACGAGCTCCGCACCAACGAACAGCGGATCGCGGCGGTGATCTCCGCGCCGGACGCGGTCTCCACCAGCGCCGAGCCCATGGAGGGCGTGAGCGTCACGGTGGTGCACTCCGAGGGCCTGGGCAACCTGGTGTTCAGCGCGCACGGGCTGGACGACCTGCATGACGAGGACTACCAGCTCTGGCTGACCCGCGACGACGGCAGCGTGTACTCGGCGGGAGTGCTCTCCGTGGACGAGGCCGGGTTCGTGCTGCCGGTCCTGGCGGCGCCGGACGAGGGGACCGAGGGCGTGGCGGTGACCGTCGAGCCGGAGGGCGGTTCCGAGCAGCCCACGTCCGACCCGGTGATGGCGATGCCGGTCACCGGCTGACCGGAGCGGGCGGCGCCTGCGTGCGGCGTCCGCAGCCCGGACGCGGCCCCCGTCTCTTCGGCGGGGGCCGCGTCGTGTCCGGGCACGCCGAGGGGGTCACGGCAAGTCGCGGGATCGGGTCCCCGTGCTCTGGCCCTTTCAGCTCAGCCGCCTCCCACGGACGCGAGCGCAGCCAAGGCAGGACTCACGGGCAGTGCCAGAACAGGACCGACCACCACGAGCCGTACCGAGGCCGGATCCACCACGCGAGCAAGTGCCGGGCGGGACCCACATCCGCGGGCGCTGCGCCTGGGCGGAGCTCACCTCCACGAGCAAGTACCAGGCAGAACCCTCCCCACAAGCCGACCGGGGCAGGACTCACCTCCACGAGCGCAGCCGAGGCAGAACTCACCTCCGCAAGCAGTACCGAGGCCGGACCCACCCCCGCGAGCGCTGCCAAGTCAGGACCCAGCTCCCCGAGCAGCGCCAGGGTTGTCAGGACCCAGCTCCACGGGCAGTGCCAGGGCAGGTCCCACCTCCACGAGCGCAGCCGAGGCGAACTCACCTCCGCGCGATCTCCTCCGGCCGGGGCAGGTCGCGCATGGTGGGCCCGAGTGTCAGGAGGGCGGCCAGGGCCGACACCACCGCCATCATCAGGAACACGAGGGTCGGCCCCGCGAGGTCGAAGAGCAGCCCGACCGCGACGATCCCGATCGGCTGGGACAGCAGCGCCATGAACGTCACCGCGCCCAGCGCCCGCCCCTGGTAGCGGTCGGGGACCGAGGTGGCGACGTAGCTGTAGAACAGCGCGTTCACACAGGGCACCGCGGCAAACACGAACCCCACGATCAACCCGAGCGAGAGCACACCCGGAGCGACCAGGAGGGCGAGCGCGCACACCGGGGCTGACCAGGCGGTGAAGAGGAAGATCGCGCTGGGCCGCACCTGGCGAACGACCACCCCGGCGGCCACCGCGCCGACCAGCCCACCGGTGCCCGCGAGGGAGACGGTCAGCCCGACCACGAGGTGGGAGGCGCCCCTGTCATCGGCCGTGGCGATCAGTGCCAGGAACGCCCCCGTCTGCGTGAAGGCGAGATTGAAGCAGACGATCCACCCGAGCATCGGCCGCAGGATCGGGTGCCCGGCCAGCAGCGCGAAGCCCCGAACCGCCCCGCGCAGGCTCATCCGCTCGACCCCGTCGTGGCGGGCCTGCATCGGGCGCCGGATCCGCAGGATCAGCGCCCCCGACACCAGGTAGAGGACCGCCTCCGCCAGGAAGGGGTAGGCCCGTCCCAGGCCGAAGAGGAACCCGGCGACGGGCGCGCCCAGAGCCGTCGTGGCGAAGAAGCGGATCTGGTTCTGCGCGGCGGCGTCGGCCATCTGCGCGGGCGGGACGAGCTGTTTGATCGCGGCCATGGCGACCGGGTTGGAGACACCCATGAGCGCCGAGGACGTCACGGCCACGGCGACCACCACCGGCACCGTGGCGTGCCCCCCGAACAGGGTTCCGGCGAAGGCGACCAGGAGCAGCAGGCGGCCCAGGTCGCACACCAGCAGTACGGCGCGGCGGTTGACGCGGTCCGCGAGGGAGCCGCCGACCACGGCCGCGACCATGGTGGTGGCCACCTGGGCCGCGCCGACGAACCCGGCCTCGGCTGCCGATCCGGCCAGCGCCAGCATGAGCATGGGGTAGGCGACCTCGCCGCTCTCCTTGCCCAGCCCGGCGAGGAAGCGGCTGGACCACAGTGCCTGGAAGTCCCGGTTGCGAAGGAGCGGGGCCGACCCGCCCCCCGGCGGCGCGGTCCCGGTGCCCGGTGGGGACACCGTGTCCGGGGGCGGGGAGGGATGCCGCTGTTCGATCGTCATGGTGTCCGGCCCCGTCGTGATACCCGGTGGATCCCGGGGTGCCCCGCGGCCCGGCTCCGAGCGTTGCCCGGGGCGCCCCCGTCACGGTGTGCGTGCGGGTCTCGGGCGTCAGGAGGGAACGGCGGGGATCACGAAGAGGGTCTTTCGGGGGGTGGATTGCTCAAACAGACATTATGCGCCTGTTGTGGGCATTGCGAGCTTGAGTGGACACATCAGTCGCATATCCGACGAATTGGCCACTTTCGGCCGCCCCTTCACGAACGGACATCCGAGAGGTCGGATGACCGGTCCGGGTGCCTCCGCTGGGCGGCCGCCTCGATCGTCCACGGGGTGCGTTCCACGTAGGCGACCACCAGGCCCACGACCAGCGATCCGCCAGCGATCACCGTGTAGGAGAGGGTCCACCCGCCGGTCAGCTCGCTGAACAGGCCGAACAACAACGGGCCACCCAGGGCGATACCGCTGCCCGCCCCCTGCACGAACCCGGACAGGGCCGCGGCGCCCTGCGGTGTGGAACTGCGGGCGTTGATCATGGTCATGACGACCACGAACAGGCTGGTGCCCATGCCGAGGAAGAGCACCCACAGCGCGGCGTACCCGGGGGCCACGGCCACACCGAGGTAGCCCACGCCGTAGCCGACCAGACCGAGGGCGACGATCGGGAAGGTGTTGGCGGCGCGCAGGGTGACGATCGGCGCGACCAGGCCGAACATCAGGCTGGTACCGACCATCAGGGAGACCAGGCTCCCGGCCAGGGCGGGGCTGTGCCCGGCGTCGTCGAGCAGCGCGGGCAGCCAGGTGAACAGCGTGAAGACGTTCCAGGTGACCATGCCGAACAGCAGCGCCATCCGCCAGGCCATCCCCACCCGCCAGATCGGGCGGGCCAGGGCCGGCCCTCCGGAGGGTACGACGGCGCGCGGAGCGCTGCCGGGCCGCCGCCACTGGACGGTCCACAGGATCGCGGCGGCCAGGGCCAGGAAGGACCAGACGCCCAGGGCCACCCTCCACCCGGCGACCTCGGCCAGGGGGATCGCGACCAGGGGTGGGAAGAGGGCACCGAGGTGGATGGAGACCATCTGCACGGTGCTGAGGGCGGCGAGCCGGTCCGGGAAGTACTGCTTGATCAGCGGCGGCAGCACGACGTTGCCCAGGGCGGCTCCGGTGAGCGCGATCCCCGTGAGCACCAGCAGGGTTCCGGTGTCGGGCGCGAAGGCGCGCGTCACCTGGCCCACAGCGGCGAGGAGCATGCTCAGCGCGGCCGTGGCCTCGGGGCCCAGGCGGCGCATGACGGCTGGGGTGACCAGCCCGAACAAGGCGAAGGCCACCAGCGGCAGGGTGCCGAAGACACCCACGACGGTGGCGGTGAACCCGAACTCCTCGCCGATGGTGGTCAGCAGGGGAGACAGGGAGGTGACCACGAGGCGCAGGTTGAGCGCCGCGCAGACGATGGCGAGCAAGGCCAGGACACGGCCCCGCGGTTCCGGGCGTGCCGACGGTCGGTCGGCGACGGCCAGGACAGAGGAAGGTCTCACGGTGACGGACGTCCCTTTGTGTTGCGGTGGTGCGACGTTGCACCTGTGCTGGGCCGACCGGCGGGCGACACTGCCTCCAGGAAGGGTCACTTCCTGGCGAGCCAAATACGACCTTTTCGCTCAGATGTTACGCATGCTTCGGAGTCGAACACAACAACCCGTATTAAGTACGGGTAAACTCTGGTCATGGCTCATCTTGACGAACTAGATACGGCGATCCTGGCCGAACTCCAGTCAGACGCACGAAAAACCAACCGGGACGTGGCCGCGGCGGTCGGCGCATCGCCCACCACGACGCTGGATCGGACCCGCGCGCTGCGAGAAAGGGGTGTGATTCGCGGCTCACTCCTGGACGTGGACCTCGAACTCATCGGACGCCCCGTGCAGGCGCTCATCACCGTGAGCGTCGTGAAGCCCTCGCGCCACAACATCGAGGCCTTCCGCGACTGGGTCCGCGCTCTGCCGGACACCCTGTCGGTCTTCGTCACCTCGGGGAACGAGGACTTCCTGGTGCACGTGGCCCTGCCGGACAACAACAGCCTGTACGCCTTCGTGGTGGACAAGCTGACCGAACGTCCGGAGGTGGCCGACGTGCGCGCCTCGATCGTCTACGAGCACCTGCGCAACAGCCACATCTCCCCCACCAACGCCCAGGCGCAGCGCCCCTCGTGAGCCCGCGACCCTCCAGTCGGGCACAGCCCCCACAGGGCGTTCCCGCCTGACCGGACCGCCCGGACAGGGTGCCCATGGGGCACGCGGAGGACGGGACGCCCAGCGCCCCTCGTGAGCCCGCGACCCTCCAGTCGGGCACAGCCCCCACAGGGCGTCCCCGCCTGACCGGAGCGGCCGGGACGGGGCCGCCACCGGGACGCACGGAGGGCGGAGGCTAGCCTTGCGGGGTTCCCCTTCCCCTCTGCGAGACATCCAATGACCACACCTATCGTCGTCGCGGTGCTGGTGGCGGCACTCCTCCACGCGGCGTGGAACGCGATCGCGCACGCGATCACCGACCGCCTGCTCGGCTTCGCGCTGATCGGACTCGGCGGGATGTTCGCGACCCTCCCGCTGCTGTTCGTGGTCGGGATGCCGCCGCCCGAGGCCTGGCCGCTCCTGCTGGCGTCCCTGGGCACGCACCTGCTCTACCTGACCCTGCTGATGCTCTCCTACCGGACCGGCGACTTCGGGCAGGTCTACCCCCTGGCTCGCGGCACCGCGCCCTGGGTGGTGGCCCTCATCGGAGTCCTCCTGCTCGGCGAGAGCCTGCCGCCCCAGGAGCTGGTCGGGGTCCTGGTCATCTCCGCCGGGCTCATGATCCTGGTGTTCGCGGGCGGGCTGCCGCAGCGGCACCACGTGCCCGCGCTCCTGGCAGCCTTCGCGACCGGGCTGGCGATCGCCTCCTACACCGTGGTGGACGCCTACGGTGTGCGCCTGACCCAGGATCCGCTCGGGTACATCACGTGGATCATGATGCTCCAGGGACCCGTGTTCTTCCTCGTGGCCCTGGGCACCCGGCGGAAGAACCTGGTCGAGCAACTGAGGCCCATCTGGAAGGTCGGCCTGTTCGGCGGCGCGGTCAGCGCGGGCGCCTACGGGCTGGTCCTGTGGGCGCAGCTGTCGGGAGCCGTCGCCGGGATCGCCGCCCTGCGGGAGACCAGCATCGTCTTCGCGGCGCTGATCGGCCTGGTGTTCTTCAAGGAACGCGTGGGTCCGGTCCGGATCGTCGCCTCCACCGTGGTCGTGGCCGGGGTCCTCCTGCTGACCCTCTGAACCAGCCCGGGGCCGTCACTGACCAGTGGGCCCGCCCCAGCCCCGAGCGCGGTTCGGATCGGCCGTAGGCTGGCGCATGTGACTGGAATCTCACTTGCCCCCGAGGGTGACGAGGAGACCGCGATCCGCCGGATCTGGGGCGGGCTCGGGCTCCCCGGCCTCGTGGACGTGCACACGCACTTCATGCCCGACAACGTCCTGCGCAAGGTCCAGGCCTACTTCGACGCCCTCGGTGAGGGGGTCTGGCCCCTCAACCCCCGCTACCGGGTGGCCGAGGACGAACGGGTCGCCCTCCTGCGCGGGTTCGGCGTCCTGGGCTTCACCGCGCTCTCCTACCCCCACCGACCGGCCATGGCCGCCTGGCTCAACGACTGGGCGGCCGACTTCGCCGACCGGCACCCCGACTCCCTGCGCAGCGCCACCTTCTTCGCCGAGCCCGAGGCGGCCGACTACGTGGCCGACGCGATCGGTTCCGGGGCCCGCGTCTTCAAGGCCCACCTCCAGGTCGGCGCCTACGACCCGCGCGACCCCCTGCTCTCCGGCGTCTGGGGCGCCCTCGCGGACTCCGGGACCCCCGTGGTCGTCCACTGCGGCTCCGGACCGACCCCCGGGAACTTCACCGGCCCCGGCCCCTTCGCGGAGGTCCTGCGCCAGCACCCGGCGCTGACCGCCGTGGTCGCCCACGCGGGCGCACCCGAGTACTCGGCGTTCCTGGACCTGGTCGAGGGGTACGAGGGCGTCCACCTGGACACCACCATGACGTTCACGCCGTTCACGGAGCGGCAGTCGCCCTTCCCACGGGAGGAACTGCCCCGCCTCCGGGAGTTCGGGCACCGCGTGCTGCTGGGTACCGACTTCCCGAACATCCCTTACCCCTATCTCGACCAGATCCGGAGCCTGGTCGAACTGGACCTGGGGGAGGACTGGCTACGCGGGGTCCTGCACGACAACGCCGCCGCACTGTTCGACCTCCCGACCCGCCCCGGCCGCACCCAGCCGGTCGCCGACACCAGGCAGCACCACACAGAGAGGGCACGATGGAACTCACCCTGACCCCCCTGGAGTTCGCCCGCCGGACCCGCAGACTGCACCCGCACCGCGAGGCGCTGGTCGACCGGGACCTCCGGCTCACCTACGAGCAGTTCTTCGACCGCTGCGACCGCTGGTCGTCCGCGCTCCAGGACATGGGCGTGGCCAAGGGCGACCGGGTCGCCTACATCGCACCCAACACACACGCGCAGCTGGAGTCGTTCTACGCGGTCCCGCAGCTGGGCGCGGTCCTGGTCCCGGTCAACTTCCGCCTGACCGCCGAGGACTTCGTCTACATCGTCAACCACTCCGGCGCCAAGGTGCTGTGCGTGCACTCCGACCAGCTCGAAACGGTCGAGGGCGTGCGGGACCGCATGCCCGGGGTGGAGCGCTTCGTCGCCCTGGAGGGCGCCCGCGACGGGTGGGAGGACTACGAGGCCCTGGTGGCGGCGGCCTCCCCCGACTTCGCGCGCCCGGAGATCGCGGAGACCGACCTGCTCACGATCAACTACACCTCCGGCACGACCGCGCGCCCCAAGGGTGTGATGATCACCCACCGCAACGCGTACATGAACTCGGTGGGCACCCTGCTGCACCTGCGGATCGGGCTCGGCGAGAAGTACCTGTGGACGCTGCCGATGTTCCACGCCAACGGCTGGACCTACACATGGACGGTCACGGCCGCCGGGGGCACCCACGTGTGCCTGCCCGCCATGGACCCGGCGCGGGTGTTCGAGCTCATCCGCACCGAGGAGGTGACCTGGCTGTGCGCGGCGCCCACGGTGCTGATCATGCTCTCCAACACCCCCGAGGCCGTACGTGGCACCGTCGCGCCGGGGGTGCACGTGGTGACAGCCGGGGCCTCGCCCGCCGCCGAGACCATCGAACGGCTGGAGGAGGACTTCGGCTGGACCGTCACCCACGTCTACGGCCTGACGGAGACCACGCCCTTCATCACGGTCTGCGAACCGCGTCCCGAGCACCGGGACCTGGCCGTGCGCGAACGCGCTGCGGTCAAGGCCCGACAAGGGGTCGAACTGATCACCTCCGGTGAGCTGCGCGTGGTCGACGGGAACGGCGACGAGGTGCCCTGGGACGGGACGACCGTCGGCCAGATCACCGTGCGCGGCAACGTGGTGATGAAGGGCTACTACAACGACCCCGAGGCCACCAAACAGGCCATGGGCGACGGCTGGTTCCGCACCGGCGACGCCGCCGTCACCCACCCGGACGGCTACGTGGAGATCCAGGACCGGATCAAGGACGTGATCATCTCCGGCGGCGAGAACATCTCGTCCGTCGAGGTGGAGGGGGTGCTGCTCCGGCATCCGGCGGTGCTGGAGGTGGCGATCGTGGGGGTGCCGCACGAGCGCTGGGGCGAGACTCCCCGCGCCTCCGTGGTGCTGCGCGAGGCTGCCTCGGCCACGGAAGAGGAGATCATCGCCTTCGCGCGTGAGCATCTCGCGCACTTCAAGGCGCCCACCCAGGTGGAGTTCGTGGAGCAGCTGCCCAAGACCGCCACCGGCAAGATCCAGAAGTTCGTGCTGCGCGGCGGCGCCTCCGCCGTCTCGCGCCAGTAGCGGCCGGGCCCCGCTCCGCCTGGCGGGCGGGGCCCGTCGGTCCTACCCGGGGTCCGGGCTGAGCAGCACGAACCCGGCGCCGAACGGGTCGGCGACCGCCGCCAGCCGTCCCACGCCCGCGGTGGAGTCCGGACCCATGTAGACGTGTCCGCCCGCCGCCGTGACCTCCGCGACGGCCGCGTCGCAGTCGGCGGCGTGGAAGACGGGATGCCAGTCGGCCGCGCCCCTGGTGGCGGTCAGGTTGTCGGCGTCGACCCCCATGATTCCGCCGAAGCTCCGGTCGTCGCCCAGGCCCGCCGGTCGGGTGATCGAGTACACGCCCGCGTCGCCGAGGTCGAAGGCGTCGAACTCCCACCCGAACAGGCCGCTGTAGAACTCCCTGGCGCCCTCAGCGGAGGGTGTCCACAGCTCGGCCCACATGAAGGTGTTCGGCTCGTCGGTCCGCTCCATGCCGGGCAGGGTTCCGGCTTCCCAGAGGCATACCGACCCGCCCTGCGGGTCGCCGACGACGGCCATCCGGCCCAGGCCCATGACGTCCATGGGCTCCACGTAGGGCGTGGCGCCCAGTTCCCGGGCGCGCTGGAAGGTCATGTCGAGGTCGGGGGTGTTGAAGTAGAGGGACCAGGTGACGGCCTGGTCGTCGGACATCTTCGGGCCGAGTCCGCCGATCAGGGCACCCTCGTGCCTGATCAACATGTAGCCGCCGGTGTCCGGGCCGGCCGACTCCGCGGTCCAACCGAACACCCGGCCGTAGAAGTCGACCGCCCGGTCCACGTCGGCGGTGGTCAGCTCGACCCAGCAGGGCGAACCGACCACATAGTCGGTGGTGATCATGCTGCCTCCCGTCGTGGCTCCCTCCCGAGTGTCCTCCAGGGCACTGACATAACGGGGATGATCAGGGCAAAGTCTCGACAACAGAACGATGGAGGGACCCAGGAATGTCCGTTCGCCTGCACCATGTGGGACCGGTGATCATCGACGTCGTCATGACCGTCGAACACCTGCCCGAGCCGGGTGGTGACACCTTCGCCAGCAGCGCCCGCACGGTACCCGGGGGCGGGTTCAACGTGATCGCCGCCGCCACGCGCGCCGGGATGGATGTGGTCTACGGGGGTGCCCACGGGAAGGGTCCCCATGGTGACCTGGTCCGGGCCGCGCTGCGCGACGCGGGGGTGGTGTGCGCGCACCCGCCCAGGCCCCGCGACACCGGTTTCTGCGTGGCACTGGTGGACTCCTCGGCGGAACGCACCTTCGTCACGCACCTGGGTGCCGAGACGGATCTGCCCTTGGCGGACCTGCGCGCCCTGCGCCCCGCGGAGGGCGACTTCGTCTACACGGTGGGGTACTCGCTGTTGCCCGGGCAGCGCGCCGACGAGCTGGTCACCTGGATCGGTGAGCTTCCGCAGGGGGTGAGGCTGGTGTTGGACCCGGCGCCGGTGGTGGGTGATGTTCCCACCGGGACTCTCGCGACGGTTCTGGCACGGACGGACGTGCTCAGCCTGAGTGCTGCCGAGGCGGTCACCGTTACCGGGACTGCTGATCTGCACGCCGCCGCCGCGATGCTGGTGAAACGTGTGGCACCCGACGGGGTGGTGGTGCTGCGCGACTCCGCCGAGGGTTGTCTGGTCGCCACGAGGGATGCTGAGCCCGTCCGGGTCCCGGGGTTCACCGTGGAGGCCGTGGACACCAACGGCGCGGGCGACGCGCACGTAGGTGTGTTCACAGCGGCCTTTGCCTCGGGTAGTTCGCCGTGGGAGGCCGCCCGCCGGGCCAACGCGGGGGCCGCCCTGGCTGTGACCCGGCCCGGCCCCGCCACCTCGCCCACCCGGGAGGAACTGGAGGGGTTTTTGAGTGCTCGGGCGTGAGGAAGACCCCGGCCACCATGGTCGGGGGCGTTCGCGTTCGGGCTACTGAGCGACGCGGAGGAGCGCGGACCATTCGAGGGAGGGGAAGGCCAGCGCACCGAGTTCCCTGTTCTGAGTGTCTCGGACGGCGGCACCGGTGGGCAGGTCAGCGACCTCGACACAGTTTTCGGTGCGGGCCCCGCTGTAGGAGGACTTGCGGAAGCGGGCGACTTCCACACAGTTGTTACGGTCGCTGTAGCTGGATTTGTGGAAGGCGAGTTCGTCGATGTGGGGGTGCATCTTGGGAACCTCCGCTGGGGGTGGGCAGTGACTCACTCATACACAGTCCTGCCCGCTTCCACACCCGTGCTCAGAGGAAAACGTCCCGAGACACTGTCCAGCTGTGGACAATGGCCGCCCGCCACTCCGGGGTGAAGTGGTCTTGGAACGAGTACACGTAGGCCCCCTGGTTTCACCTGGGGGCCTACGTTCTGCCTGAGGTCAGCTCTGTCGAACTCCCGCAACAAAGGCGCGCCACTCCGGGGAGGCGAACGCCAGGTGACCCTGCTGGCGATTCTTGGTGTCTCGGACGGCAGACAAGCCTGGCGCGTCAGCGACCTCAACGCAGTTCTGCTGCTGCGTGTAGGACGAAGTGCGCCAGGGGGCCTCAGCCGGGAACGAGTACATCGGCTCTTCCTATCGGGTGATCATCTCTGAGACACGGAACATCCGCTCGTCATCCAGCGCGGGTGGTGGAGAGCAAGGCCGACCACTCCGAGGACGGGAAGGACAGCGCCCCGAGGTCCCTGTTCTGGGTGTCGCGGACAGCGGCGCCGCTGGGGAGGTCAGCGACCTCCACGCAGTTGTCGGTGCGGCCCCCGCTGTAGGAGGACTTGCGGAAGCGGGCGACCTCGACGCAGTTGGCACTGTTGGCGCTGTAGCTGGACTTGAGGAAGGTGAGTTCGTCGATGTGAGGGTGCATCTTGGGGGCCTCCGCTGGGAGTGAGGGCACTGACTGACTCATGCACAGTCCTGCCCGCTTCAACGCCCTGTGTGCAGAGAAGAATGTCCCGAACTCCTGTCCAGCTGTGGACAGAGGAGCCTGCTTCCCGCCCGCAGGAGTGCGGGGTAGAATCTGGATTGATGAATGCAGAGGGCCCCGACCATCACGGTCAGGGCCCTCATCCTTTGTACGGGCTACCGGTTGGTGCGCGCAGTGCTGAGTAGAGCGACCCACTCCTGGGACGCGAAGGCGAGGTGCCCGGCATCGCGATTCTGGGTGTCTCGCACCGCAGAGCCTCCCTGGAAGTCAGCGACCTCGACGCAGTCGCGGTTGGTGCTGGAGAAGCTCGACTTGCGGAAGTTGAGCTGAGTGGATGAATGCATGTCGGCTGCTTTCTACAGAGCGTCGTGGATCTTCTTCATGGTGCGGATCGACTCCGTGTGTGACTGGGCTGTGACCTGGAGATGATCGAACACGTGCCGGTACTCACCGACCTCCTCCGTCTCCTCTAGGAACAGCCCCTCTGTCCTCGATTCGAGGTAGACGATCGGTGCGTCCATCTCGTCGGGGAAATCCAAGACGACGAACGGTCCTGACACTCCGGGATGGAGCCCGGCAGTGAACGGAAGTACCTGGATAGTGACTCCGTTATCAGGGTTCTCCGCTGCGTCAATCAGATGCTTGATCTGCCCCGCAGCGACACCGTCCTCCGTAGGCATCCGGCGCAGAGCGGATTCATCGATCACAGCCCACACAGTCGGAGGCTGTTCACCTTCAAGGACGTCTTGCCGGGCCATGCGTGCTTCAACCTGGCGAGCGACTTCGTTAGACGGGCGGGCCAGGCTGGCACGCACGGAGGCTTCTGCGTAGCCCTCTGTCTGGAGCAGGCCCGGGATGACGACGGGCTGCCAGGTGGAGATGACAGAAGCCTCCTCCTCGAAGCCAACCAAGGAGTCGGTACCGAACACGTCCTTGAATTTGGTCCACCAACCACGCTCGCGGGACTGTCGCGCGAGGTCGATGGTGGCCTTCCGCGTGGCCGGGTCCTCGACTTCGTAGTAGTCCAACAGCTGTCTGATGTTGCCCAGATCAGGCCTGACCCACTTGTTCCCCTCCATGTGAGCCAGCCTGCCGCGCGACCACTCCAAGTCTGCGGTGACGGTCTCCAGCGTCGACCCCTTCTCGTGCCGGAGCTGGCGAAGCACGGCAGACAGACGTCGCCTACGCACCGTGGGGCTGATTCTCCTGCTCATGGGGCCTCCCTGGGGGTCATGTTGCCGATCGTATGGGGATCTTCTCAAACGGGCATCTTTCGGAATCCTGTGATCGGATTCCTGTGATCCTCTTGCAAATATTAGATTCCGAAGTTCATCATAGGAGTGCATTCATTCGAGCCGCCCTCATCCAGCGGCATCTCGTACCGGAGGTGTGCGCCCATGGCGCCCCGATCCCTGAATCTCTCCGCGCTGGCATGCATGTGCCTTGTCGCGTCCGAGGTGTTCCATCGCCGTCGTCCCAGGCAGGCCGCGCGTGTGCGTGCCTTCGCCGCCAACCCCCGCCGCACCACTTCTCGCCCGCGTAGCCCGCTCATCCCCTCGCCTCGGCGGCCGGTCGACGCCGTCCCTGTGGAGGTGCTGGGGGCCGTCCTGGCCGGGCTTCGGCGACTGGCGGTGAACCCGTGAGCGTGTTCTCCCCCGAACAGGCCCACCAGCGGGACTGGTTCCTCCCGCTCTGCGACCTGACCAACAACCCGACCCTGATCGAGGGAGAGCAGTGATGTTGGACGTTGGCACCAGGGATCTGCTGGCCGTGGCGGAGGACGCCCTGACCACCCCCACCCACCTCACCCCCGCGCAGGTGGACGTGTGGCACAACCACACCCTGCGCAACCGCGTCCCCCTGGTCCTGGAAGCCCTGCGCATCGCTCGCGAGGAGAGCGACGCGGAGGTGGCGATGCAGCTGATCGACCAGGCCATCCACGATCACCCCGCACCCACGCGGGTTCCCGGCAACCGGCCCGTGGCGGGCACCCTCCCGAAGCCGAACAACCCTCACCCGGAGTCGCTGCCGGTTCCCGAACACGTGTTGTGCGCGCTCCTGTACCGGCACTGGGCGATGGCCGTGGAAGGCGCACCCCCGCACGAGATCTACGTGGCCCGCCGCCCCCTCGGCTGGACCGGCGACGGCGACCCCTACGAACGCATCACCGCGCCCAACCGCACCGAACTGCTGCGGTTGCTCGCCCACCGCCACCTGGGAACCAACCCGCCCGAGCGACCGCCCGGCACCTAGTCGGTCCACGCCCTGTTCTGCGGAGTCCCCGCCCGCACACCACGCAGCCCGGACCAGGCTCACCCGAACCGGTGGCCCACACCCCCGAGAAGAAGGAGACCACCCGTGTCGACC
>NZ_LAVM01000064.1:0-34152 GCF_001083815.1 Nocardiopsis sp. SBT366
GGCCGGGGCGGCCTCCTGCTGGATCGCGGCGGGGGCCGGAGCGGCCGGAGCAGCCGGGGCGGGGGCGCCACCGCCACCACCGAGCAGCTGACGCAGCTGCTGGAGGTGCGACTGGATGCTGTCCCGCTGGCGGTTGAGCTCGTCGACCTCCTTCTTGGCGGCCGTCATGATCCGGTTGGCCTCGGACTTGGCGTCGCCGAGCTGGTGCTCGGCCTTGGACTTGGCCTCGGTCTCGATCTGACCGGCGTTCTTCTTGGCGTTGCTGACCAGCTGCTTGGCGTGGTTCTCGGCGTCGCGGCGGGTCTGCTCGGCCTGCTGGCTGGCCTTGGTGGCGCGCTGCTCGGCGCTGGAGGCGCGCTCCTCGGCCTCGTTGACCATCTTCTGCGTGGCGGCCTGGGCGGCGGCCAGACGCTCGGCGTCCTGACGCTCGGCCTCGGCACGGCGGTCGGCCAGCTGGAGCTCGAACTGGTCCTCGGTCTCGGTGCGGCGCGCCTCGGACTCGGCGTAGGCCCGCTCGGCGTTCTTGCGCAGCTCCTCGGCCTGGCTCTTGGCCGACTGGATCGTCTCGTCGCGCTCACGCTTGGCGGCGGCGCGGGCCTGTGCGCACTCACGCTCGGTGGTGGTGCGCAGCTTGGCGATCTCACCCTCGAAGGTGGCGCGCTTCTCGGCGATCTCGTGGTCGACGGCCGAACGCTTCTTCTGCACTTCGCGCTCGGTGGTCGAGGCCAGCTCGTCGGCCTCGCGGCGGGCGGTGGTGCTGATCTCCTCGGCCTCGGACTCGGCGCCCTGGCGCTGCTCGTCGGCCTCACGCTGGGCCAGCGTGCGGACCTCGGTGGCCTCCGACTCGGCGGCCGCGCGCATCTCGGCGGCCTCGATCTGGGCGGCCGAGCGGATGTCGTTGGCGTCGATCTGGGCGCTCTGCACCAGCTCGTTGGCCTGCTCCTCGGCGAGGCGCAGCAGCTCCTCGATACGGGAGCCCAGGCCGGAGTAGGAGGGGCGCTCCCGCTCCTGGAGCTGGCGGTTCTTCGCGTTCAGCTCGGACTTGGCCTTGTCGAGCTGCTTGTTGGACTGCTTGACCTCGTTGCGCAGCCCGTCCAGGTAGTCCTGCACCTGGGTGCGGTCAAAGCCACGCAGCACCACGTCGAACTCTGGCGGGGTGTTGTCTTCGTCGAAGATGTTGTTGAGCTGGGTGTCAATGTTGTTTGACGACATGTGGCGGAATCCTGAACGGGTGCGAGACGGCTACTTGCAAACTGCCGGGGGCGGCAGGAGGGCGGCTGCTGTGCCCCCGGGGGGCGGGTTTTCGCCCGGAGGGCGCGAGCCGGGACGCGGGCGGCCCGGTGCGACGGGGCTCCGAGCTCCCGTGATGACCCTGACCGCCTCCGACGGTCGCATGGATGTGGTGGACACCCGGATGCGACCGTCCCGGCTCACTGACCGGACTGCAAGACATGGACCACGCCGGACGCGAACACATCCGGCAGCTAGCCGACTTTATCAAGCAGGACACCCCTGGGAAGGGGGTTTCGGGCAACTTCCGGTGGGGTCCGTGGTCAACCGAGCCACGGGAACTCAAGCTGTGATGAGTCCGGAACTTTCCCGTGATGTGAATCGGCCGACCACTTCCCTCAGCATGGCGCTAGTGGGCGCTCTGCACCAACTCGGTGAGGACACCGCCGCAGTCCTTCGGGTGGAGGAACACGATCCGCGAACCGGCGGTACCGGAGCGCGGCTCGGCGTCGAGCACCCGTACCCCCTGTTCGGCTACCCCGGCGGCGCTCGCGGCCACGTCGCCGGTGCCGAACGCGATGTGGTGCACGCCCTCACCGTTGCGGGCCAGGAACTTCGCCACGGGGGAGTCCTCCCGTGTGGGCTCCAGGAGTTGCAGGTACGTGGCGCCGCCGTCGTCCGTGCCGTTGATCCGGAGCATCGCCTCTCGGACGCCCTGCTCCTCGTTGACCTCCTCGTGCTCCACCTCGAACCCGTACGTGGTCCGGTAGAACTCGACGGACGCGTCGAGGTCGCGGCAGGCGATCCCCACGTGGTCCAACCGGGTCAGACCCGCGAATGGGCCGGTGGGGCTGGGTGCGTCACTCACTGGCGAACCTCCCGAACGTCGCTGGGACCTGTGTGGGTATCGTTGCAGACCAGCTGAGACACCCATCACTTGGAGGCCAGTTAAGATGCCCGGTTCCGTCATCGTCGGTGGGGCCCGGACCCCGACCGGCCGTCTCCTCGGCTCCCTCGCCGGGTTCTCCGCCGCCGACCTGGGTGGCTTCGCTGTCAAAGCGGCGTTGGAGCGCGCCGGGATCAGCGGAGACCAGGTGGGATACGTGGTCCTGGGACAGGTCCTCCAGGCGGGCGCCGGGCAGATCCCCTCCCGCCAGGCCGCCGTGAAGGCGGGCATCCCCATGGACGTCCCGTCCGTGACCATCAACAAGGTCTGCCTCTCCGGCCTGGACGCCATCGCCCTGGCCGACCAGCTCATCCGCGCGGGCGAGTTCGACATCGTGGTCGCGGGCGGCATGGAGTCCATGACCAACGCCCCCCACCTGCTGCCCAAGTCCCGCAAGGGCTACAAGTACGGCTCCGTCGAGGTCCTGGACGCGACCGCGCACGACGGCCTCACCGACGCCTTCGAGGGCGACTCGATGGGCGCCTCCACCGAGCGTCACAACGGCAAGCTTGGCATCGAGCGCGCCGAGCAGGACGCCTTCGCCGCCCGCTCCCACCAGCGCGCCGCGGCCGCTGCCGAGCAGGGCCGGTTCGACGCGGAGATCGTCCCCGTCGAGATCCCGCAGCGCAAGGGCGACCCGGTCGTGTTCTCCCACGACGAGGGCGTCCGGCCCGACACCACCGTCGAGAGCCTGGGCCGACTGCGTCCCGCCTTCGACAGCGACGGGACCATCACCGCGGGTTCCTCCTCGCAGATCTCCGACGGCGCCGCCGCCGTGGTCGTGATGAGCCGTGCCAGGGCCGAGGAGCTCGGCGCCCCGATCCTCGCCGAGATCGGCGCGCACGGGAACGTCGCCGGCCCGGACAACTCCCTGCACTCCCAGCCCTCCAACGCCATCAAGCACGCGCTCACCAAGGCGGGCAAGGAGGTCGGGGACCTGGACCTCATCGAGATCAACGAGGCCTTCGCCGCGGTCGGCATCCAGTCCACCAAGGACCTCGGTGTCTCGGAGGACATCGTCAACGTCAACGGCGGCGCCATCGCGATCGGTCACCCGATCGGCGCCTCCGGAGCGCGGATCGCCCTCCACCTGATCCACGAGCTGCGTCGCCGCGGCGGCGGGCTCGGCGCGGCCGCGCTGTGCGGCGGCGGTGGCCAGGGCGACGCCCTGCTGTTCACGGTGCCCGGGGAGTAGCACCGCTCCGGTCCGTGCGCGGGCCGGTCGGGAGTGAGATCGTACGGGGCGGGGGCGTCGGGCCACCGCCCCGACACATGTCCGCAGGTCGAGGTCGAGGAGTCGCATGAACGCCCCCCAGCTGGTCGAACGGGTTCGCGGGGGTGACCGCCGGGCGCTGGCCCGCGCGATCACCCTGGTCGAGAACGGTGCCGCCGAACTGCGCGAGATCATGGCCGGGCTGGCGCCCCACACAGGCCGGGCCCGCGTGGTCGGCTTCACCGGCTCGCCCGGGGTGGGCAAGTCCACCACCACCAACGCCGTGGTGCGCGCGGTGCGCGCCCGCGGCCTGTCGGTCGCGGTCCTGGCGGTGGACCCCTCCTCGCCCTTCACCGGCGGCGCCCTGCTCGGTGACCGGGTGCGGATGCAGGAACACGCCACCGATCCGGGCGTGTACATCAGGTCCATGGCCAACCGCGGGCATCTGGGCGGACTGTCCTGGGCGACCCCGCACGCGCTGCGTGTGCTGGACGCGGCCGGGTTCGACGTGATCCTCGTGGAGACGGTCGGCGTGGGGCAGGCCGAGGTGGAGATCGCCGGTCTCGCGGACACGACCGTCGTGCTGAGCGCACCCGGCATGGGCGACGGGGTGCAGGCCGCCAAGGCCGGGGTGCTGGAGGTCGCCGACGTGTTCGCGGTGAACAAGGCGGACCGGGACGGGGCCAGGGTGACCCTGCGCGAGCTGCGGCAGATGGTCGCGATGAAGGACCGCTCGGACGACGAGTGGAAGCCGCCGATCGCCATGACGGTGGCTGCCAAGGACGAGGGGATCGACGAACTCTGGGGGCGGGTGGAGGAGCACCACGCGCACCTGGAGAAGTCCGGGGAACTCGTGTCGCGGCGCCGTCGGCGCGCCCGCGACGAGGTGGAGGCGATCGTGCTGGACCTGCTGCGCGCCCGGATGGGTGGTGTCGGCTCCGAGCACGGCCTGGACGAACTGGCCCGGGAGGTCGCGGCCGGTGAGCGCGACCCCTACGCCGCCGCCGACCTGCTCCTGAAGGAGCTCGGCGCCGACACGGGGGAGTAGCGCGGCCCCTGGTGGGTCGCCGGGGTTCCCGCCCCGAAGTACCGGAACGACCCCCGGACATGAGGCGGCCGGGACGGACCGTCGCACGTCGGTCCGCCCCGGCCTGGCGGCGGTGCTCCCCGGATCAGAGCACCGACGCCGCTGGTTCCCGCCACCGGCCTGGACCGGAGGCGGGGGTCCTCGGTCCTAGTCGCCGAGCGCCGTGTCGATGGCGGCCATCAGGCTGCCGTCGGTGTCGTCGCCGTCGATGGACCAGATCATGACCCCGCCGAGGCCGTTGTCCGTCACCCAGTCGGTCTTCTGGGTCATGGCGGTCTCGTCGTCGAAGGTCCAGAAGGTCTCGCCGTCGTAGAGCCATGCCGTTCCGAGGTCGTCGGAGCGGAACAGGTCGTAGCCGGGAAGCTCCTTGAGGTTGCGGTACTCCTCGCTGCCGTCGGCGTAGGTGCCGTGTGCGGGGCCCGCGGCGGTCTGGAAGAGCCCGTCACCCTCGGGGCCCGGTTCCACGCCGGTCCAGCCCTGCCCGTAGAAGGGCACGCCCAGGACCAGCTTGTCGGGGTCGACGCCGCGGTCGAGGTAGGCCTGCATGGTGGTCTGGGTGGAGATCACGTCACCGGGGTCGCGCGGGTCGGGCACCAGGTTGGACTGGTGGTTGGTGACCGACTCCCAGGTGCCGTGGTAGTCGTAGCCCTGGACGGTGATGTAGTCCATGTTGGGCATGATCTCGTCCAGCTCGAACCCGGTGTCGATGCGCCAGGGACCGGCGGGCATGAACGCGCTGATCTCGTAGTGGCGGTCGGTCTGCGCGCCGAACTCGTCCAGCTGGTCGCGGAACTCCTGGACCAGGGCGGTGAAGTTCTCCCGGTCCTCGGGACGGACCACGTTGTGCGGGTTGCCGTCGGAGGCCGGCCACTCCCAGTCGAGGTCGATGCCGTCGAAGACGCCGTAGCCGACGCCCTCGCCGCCCGCCCCGTCGATGACCGGGAGGTTCCCCTTCAGGTACAGGTCGACGCAGGAGCTGACGAGCCGCTCACGGGACTCGGGGGTGAGCGCGGCGTCGGAGAAGTGCTTGGACCAGTTCCAGCCGCCCAACGAGATGTTGACGATCAGGTTGGGGTACTGCTCCTTCAGTTTGCGGAGCTGGTTGAAGTTGCCGCGCAGGGGCTGGCCGGGGCCGTCGGCGGCGCCGTCGACGCTCTCCGAGGCGGGGACGGCCCGGCCGTAGTCCGCTCGGGCGTCGCCCTCCTCGGGCTCGTTGGTCATGAAGCACTCGCCGTCGGGTCCCACGTTGCCGAACGCGTAGTTGATGTGCGTGAGCTTCTCGGCGCTGCCCGAGTCGACGAGGTCGCGGACGCCGTAGCCGCGTTCCTCCACGCCCCACTGGGTGAAGTAGGCGATGCTGCGGCTGCCGTGCAGGGGGCCCTCATGGGGCTCCCCTGCGCACGGGGCACCGTTGACGGTGCAGTCGAGGAGGTGGCTGTTGCCGCCGGTGTGGACGCCGTTGAAGCCGAACTGGTAGGTGCCGCCGGCGGGGATCGCGGCGCCCCAGTTCGGCGGGGTCACGGTGTAGCCGTCCTGGGGGGTGCCCGCGAGGGTGGCGTTCCACAGCTGGTGGACGCTGCTGCCCACGGGGAGGTCGAACTCCAGGGTCCAGTCGGTCAGGTCCGCCCCGGAGGCGTTGTGGACGGTGATCTCGCCGGTGTAGCCGGTGTTCCAGCGGGCCGACTCGACGTAGGTGACCGTGAGGCCGGAGGGCTCGGCGCTCTCGGCGGCCACGGGCGGGACGAAGAGAGCGAGTGGCGCCACCAGCGCGGCGGCGGCCACCACCGAGAGGTGGTTTCTGAGTCGTCGTGAGCTCACGTCGCGAGATCTCCTCGGGGGAGGGGTCAAGGCCCTGGGGGCGTCCTGCGGCCCTGACGTGGGGGGATAAATTTTTAGGAAACTTAACTAATAATTACGGGCCCCGTCAACGCCCCGCCGGGAAGTTTTCACCGACCCGCACTGAATTCCCTGGGACGGACCGGCCTCCTCCAGGCGATCCGTCGAGTTGACGGGCCGGACCAGTGGCCCCGGGCGGGAAGTGTCCCCTTCCGGCCACGGAACCCCCCTTGCCAGTGAGGGCGCGCTGTGCTTCCCCATCCGCAGCCGACCCCGAGCGCCGTCCAGCGCCCGCCCGACACGGCCTAGAGTGACGGCGTGGGAAACCCTTTGAACCTTCCGTTCGACCCGATCGAGCGCGCTCACGACAACTGGAGTCAGAGATGGGGAGCCTCGCCCGCCATGGCGGCGGTCACCTCCCTCATGCGCGCGCAGCAGCTCCTCATCGGCGAGCTGGACGGCACTCTCAAGCCGTTCGGCCTGACCTTCGCCCGGTACGAGGCGTTGGTCCTGCTCACCTTCAGCTCCTCCGGCTCGCTGCCGTTGGGCAAGATCGGTGAGCGCCTGATGGTGCACCCCACCAGCGTCACCAACACCATCGACCGGCTGGAGGGGCAGGGCCTGGTGCTCCGACGCCCCAACCCGAGCGACGGCCGTGGCGTGCTGGCGGAGATCACCGAGGCAGGGCGCGAGGTCACGGAGGAGGCCACCCAGGCACTCCTCGGTATGGACTTCGGGGTCGGCTGCTACTCCGACGAGGAACTCTGGGGCGTGCACCAGCTGCTCACCCGGCTCCGGGTGGACTTCGGTGACTTCCCCGCCCCCGTGGCCGAGGCGGCGGAGCGACGCTGACCGGGCAGTCCTCCCGCGCGCGTGCGCCGGGAACGCCCTGTCTGTACTTATTTAGTTGGACGTCCTACTATCTCCGTATGGCGAACACCACAGGAGAGCCCACCGACGGCGGCGGGGCCCAGGAGATCGAGGCCGGGCGCGACCGCTGGCAGCGCCGCTACGACTCCGCCCGCAAGCGCGACGCCGACTTCACCACGCTCTCCGGGCGGCCCCTCGAGCCCGTCTACGGGCCCCGGTCCGGCGCGGAGGTCCCGGGCTTCGAGCGGGTCGGCTGGCCCGGCGAGTACCCGTACACCCGGGGCCTGTACCCCACCGGTTACCGGGGCCGCGCCTGGACCATCCGCCAGTTCGCCGGGTTCGGCAACGCGACGCAGACCAACGAGCGCTACAAGATGATCCTCGCCCAGGGAGGCGGAGGGCTCTCGGTCGCCTTCGACATGCCCACCCTGATGGGCCACGACTCGGACTCCCCGCAGGCCCTCGGCGAGGTCGGGCACTGCGGCGTGGCCATCGACTCCGTCGCCGACATGGACCTGCTTTTCGACGGCATCCCCCTCGGGGAGACCACCACGTCGATGACCATCAGCGGACCGGCCATCCCGGCCTTCTGCATGTACCTGGTCGCCGCCGAGCGCCAGGGCGTCGACACCGGCGGCCTCAACGGCACGCTCCAGACCGACATCTTCAAGGAGTACATCGCCCAGAAGGAGTGGCTGTACCCGCCCGAACCCCACCTGCGCCTCATCGGCGACCTGATGGAGTACTGCGCGGAGCACATTCCCGCCTTCAAGCCGCTCTCCGTCTCCGGCTACCACATCCGCGAGGCGGGGGCCACGGCCGCACAGGAGCTGGCCTACACCCTGGCTGACGGGTTCGGCTACGTGGAGCTGGGCCTGTCCCGGGGCCTGGACATCGACCGCTTCGCTCCGGGGCTCTCCTTCTTCTTCGACGCCCACATCGACTTCTTCGAGGAGATCGCCAAGTTCCGCGCCGCCCGCCGCATCTGGGCCCGCTGGATCCGCGACACCTACGGCGCGAAGACCGAGAAGGCCCAGTGGCTGCGGTTCCACACCCAGACCGCCGGGGTCTCGCTCACCGCGCAGCAGCCCTACAACAACGTGGTGCGCACCGCCGTCGAGGCGCTCTCCGCCGTGCTCGGCGGCACCAACTCACTGCACACCAACGCCCTCGACGAGACGCTGGCCCTGCCCACGGAGCAGTCCGCCGAGATCGCCCTGCGCACCCAGCAGGTCCTCATGGAGGAGACCGGGGTGGTCAACGTCGCTGACCCCCTCGGCGGCTCCTGGTACGTGGAGGCGCTCACCGACGAGATCGAGGCCGAGGCGGAGCGGATCTTCGAGCAGATCCTCCGCATGGGCGGGGGAGAGGACGCCGAACACGCGATCGGTCCGATGACCTCCGGAATCCTCGCCGGGATCGGGAACGGCTACTTCAGCTCCGAGATCGCCGAGTCCGCCTTCCAGTACCAGCAGGCCCTGGAGAAGGGCGACAAGCGCATCGTCGGCGTGAACTGCCACACCGCGACCGTCTCCGGCGAACTCGACATCCTCAAGATCAGCCACGAGGTCGAGCACGAGCAGAAGCGCGCCCTCACCGAGCGAAGGGCCGCCCGTGACAAGGACGCCGTGGATCGCGCCCTGACCCGCCTGTTGGAGGGCGTCCGCGCGGACGACGGCAACCTCATCCCGCTCATCATGGACGCCGCCCGGGCCGAGGCCACCCTCGGCGAGATCTGCGCCACGATGGGCGAGGAGTTCGGCGGATACACGGAGGACCCGCGGTTCTAGGAGTTCGGTGCCTTTGCAGAGGAACCTTCGGTGTCTGCGGTGTGATGGCTCGTTCCTCGCGATCCCACCTCCACCACCTCCAGAACCCTCTCCGGCGGCCTCACCTTCTTTGGGCCTCCGCTTCGCTTTGGCCCGGGTCCGGCGCCTTTGCAGAGGAACCTTCGGCGCCTACGGTGCGATGGCTCGTTCCTCGCAATCCCACCTCCACCACCTCCAGAACCCTCTCCGGCGCCGAACGGGCAACCCCTTGTGGCCCAGGTGTCCTCCGTCTGTCCGACTGCGGCTGAGGCGGGCGGCCATCACGGCGGTGCGTTCGCCGAGGGCTTCCCGGGGCGGTCCTCGTACCGCTCCGGGATGCGGCAGGATAGGGAACATGCAGCCTTCGGACTTTTCACCGAACAGTGCGGTTGACCTCGGGGCGCGCAAGGCGGCCTTGGAGCGTGAGGCCAAGCAGCGCGCCGAGGAGTCGGCCGGTCGAACCAACCCCTACTCCGTCAACGCCGACGAGTCCAACTTCCAGCAGGTGCTGGAGCGGTCCATGGCCGCCCCGGTCGTGATGGCGGTGCTGGCGAGCTGGTCCGAGCAGTCCAGGCAGGTCGAGGCGATCCTCGACAGGCTCTCCCAGGGCTCCGGCGGCAACTGGCTCCTGGCCAAGATCGACAGCGACGCCAGCCCGCAGCTGGTGCAGGCGCTCCGGGTGTCCGGGACCCCCACGATCATCATCGCGGTCCAGGGCCAGGTCATGCCCCTGATGCAGGGACCGGCCAACGAGGAGCAGCTGCGCGACGCCCTGACCCCGGTGTTCGGCGCGCTCGCCCAGCAGGGCATGCTGCCCCCCGACCACCCCGGCACGGTGGACGGCGACCCCTCCGCCATGCCGGAGGAGGCCGAGCCCGCCCCCCAGGAGGACCCGATCACCACGCAGGCCCAGACGGCCCTGGAGCGCGGTGACTTCGAGGCCGCCGCCGCGGTCTTCGAGAAGGCCCTGGAGGACGACCCGAGGAACGCCGAACTCAAGGCCAACCTCGCCCAGGTCCGCCTGGTCGGCCGTCTCCAGGAGGTGGACGGCCCCGCCGTGCGCCAGGCGGCGGAGAACGACCCCGCGAACGTGGAGGCGCAGATCACCGTCGCCGACATCGACATGTACGGCGGCGACTACGAGGCGGCCTTCGACCGGCTCGTCGAGACGGTCCGGCTGACCTCGGACGGCGAACGCGACCGGGTGCGCGGGCACCTGCTCGCCCTGTTCGACCTGCTGCCCGCCGGTGACCCCCGGGTGAGCGCGGCGCGCCGCAAGCTCACCTCGGCGCTGTTCTAGCCCGATGGGACCGGCCCCGGGACGACGGATCTCCGTCGTCCCGGGGCCGGTTCTTCTTCTGGGGGATTTCCTCCCGATGTTTCACCAAGAACAGTAAAACGGTGCGTATTTACCGATTTGGAGATGGCGGGGATAGCGCTCCCGCTGCGGGGTAGGAGCTGGGGAGAAGTTCCGTCCGACGTGCGGCCAACCCGGGCAGGTGTCCCATGGCGACCAACGACGCTCGACCAGCGCACGACGCTGCTCCCGTGGTCACGATCTCGGCGACCTTCGGCGCGGGCGGCAGTGTCGTCGGCCCGGCCGTCGCGGCCAGGCTCCACGTCCCCTTCCTCAACCGCGCGGTGCCCAGCGCGGTGGCGGCCGAGATCGGCTGCTCCCTCGACGAGGTGCTCCAGCGCGACGACCGCACCCCCGGCGGGTTCGAACGGCTGCTCGCCAGCGCCGCGCGCCTTCCCACAGTCACCCTCGGCAGCGTGGACTCCGGTTTCGTCGGCACCACCGACAAGGAGGGCCGCCTCCTCTACGATCACGAGTTCGTCGAGCAGACCGAGCGGGTCATCCGCGACGTCGCCCGCACCGGCGGTGTGGTGCTGGGTCGGGCCGCCGCCGTGGTCCTGGCCGACCACCCCGGCGCGCTCCACGTACGCCTGGACGGGGACCGTGAGGCCCGCCTGCGCAGGGCGCGAGGCCTGTGGGAGCGGGGCGACCCGGAGGAGTGCGGCGGCCAGGGCTGGGGTCCGAGCCCGCCCACGCTCCGGCTGCTGGACGACAACGACCGCGCCCGAGCCGCCTACGTGCGCCGCTTCTACCGCACCGACCCGGCCGACCCCGGTCTCTACCACCTGGTGGTCGACTCCACGGCGCTCTCCACCGACGCCTGCGCGGACGTGGTCGTGCGCGCCGCAGCCGACCGGGCCCGGGGCTAGGTCGTGTTATTTGAGTTCTTCCGGGCTCGCGTCCACCAGGCTGCCTCTCGCTGTGTCTCTGCGCTCGTGAAGCACAACCAGGCTGAACTTCGCACATCGTCTTGCGAGAGATTGCCTGGACGGCCGCTCGCTGATCCGAAAGCCTTCTAGAAAACACTCCCTGGGGGCGGGCGAAACACCCCGACAGGCGTCAGGAATTAATGCGATTTTTTCCGAAGGCGTTAATTGTCACCTTGTGCTGACGTTACCCGCTTGACTCGGGTAAGGTGAGGCGACTCGGTTGTGGGCTCCCAAGTACCGCCCCCGCCCGGCAACCGAGCCCCGCGCCGGACGCCCGATGACCGGGTGTTCCACGGCGGGACGCGCAACCGTCACGGACCAGGGTCCGATCGGCGCGCAGGCGCCGACGAGGTTCCACCGGGCCCGGCCACGGAGTGCAGGCCGTGCGCCCGATCCCCGGTGGAGGAGTCCCGACGTCGGTCCGTACGTCCACGGGAGGGGCCGCCGGTGTGCCCCGCGGACGCATGACATCAGCAAAAGCCAAGGAGCAATACGTGGCCACCCTTCCCAGCGTTTCGTACTCCATCACCGTCCGCCTCGAACTGGACGCCGGAGGGAGCGCTGTCGGCAGCCTCACCAACGCGGTGGAGCAGGTCGGCGGCATGATCACCGCCCTGGACGTGGCGGCCGCTGGGCACGAGCGCATCCGCATCGACGTCACCTGCGCCGCCCGCGACACCGAGCACGCCCAGGCCATCGTCGACGCCCTCGGCGGGGTCGAGGGCGTCGTGGTCCACAAGGTCAGCGACCGCACCTTCCTCATGCACCTCGGCGGCAAGATCGAGATGAAGTCCAAGGTGCCGCTGCGCAACCGCGACGAGCTCTCCATGGCCTACACCCCCGGTGTCGCCCGCGTCTCCCAGGCCATCGCCGCCAACAAGGACGACGCCCGCCGCCTCACGATCAAGCGCAACAGCGTCGCCGTGGTCACCGACGGCTCGGCCGTCCTGGGCCTGGGCAACATCGGCCCCGAGGCCGCCATGCCCGTCATGGAGGGCAAGGCCGCCCTGTTCAAACGCTTCGCCGACATCGACGCGTGGCCCATCGCCCTGGACACCCAGGACGTCGACGAGATCGTCCGCACAGTGCAGCTGCTGGCCCCGGGCTTCGGCGGCATCAACCTGGAGGACATCTCCGCCCCGCGCTGTTTCGAGGTCGAGGCCCGCCTGCGCGAACTCCTCGACATCCCCGTCTTCCACGACGACCAGCACGGCACCGCGATCGTCGTGCTCGCCGCCCTGCGCAACGCCCTGCGCGTGGTCAACAAGAAGCTCTCCGAGGTCCGCATCGCCATGTCCGGCGCCGGCGCGGCCGGCACCGCCATCCTCAAGCTGCTCATGCACGCCGGAGCGCGCGACATCATCGTCAGCGACGTCCACGGCGCCGTGCACGCGGGCCGCGAGAACCTGGACAGCAACCTGCGCTGGATCGCGGAGAACACCAACCCCGAGGGCTACAGCGGCGACCTCAAGGGTTCCGTGGCCGGGGCCGACGTCTTCATCGGCGTCTCCGCCCCGAACCTGCTCGGCGGTGACGACATCGCCGAGATGAACGAGGACTCGATCATCTTCGCCCTGGCCAACCCCGACCCCGAGGTCGACCCCGAGGTGGCCCACCTGCACGCGGGCGTGGTCGCCACCGGCCGCAGCGACTACCCGAACCAGATCAACAACGTCCTGGTCTTCCCCGGTTTCTTCCGCGGTCTGCTGGACGCCCAGAGCCACGTCGTGACCTCCGACATGATGGTCGCCGCCGCCGAGGCGCTGGCCGACGTCGTGACCGAGGACGAGCTCGGCCCGAACTACATCATCCCGAGCGTGTTCCACGCGGACCTGTCCACCCACGTGGCCACCGCCGTGCGCGAGGTGGCCCAGCGCGGCCAGTCCGAGTAGCGGTTCGGTGGTCCTCCCTGCCAAGGGGCGACCACCGGGCGGGTTTTCCGGGTAAGTGTGGAGCATGGACCAGTCGACACTCACCGGACGCCTGCTGGTGGCCGCCCCCCTCCTCCAGGAGGACTCCTTCCGCCGATCGGTGGTCTTCGTCGTGGACGACGCCGACGACGGCACCCTCGGGGTCATCCTCAACCGACCGCTGGAGCTTCCGGTGGACGAGGTGGTGACGGACTGGGGCGCCCACGCGAGCGCGCCCCCGGTGATGTTCTCGGGCGGGCCGGTCGGCACCGACTCCGGGATCGCCCTCGGTGTCGCGCCGCCGGACGAGGCACCGCCCGGCTGGGCACCGCTGGAGGGGGCCGCGCCCGGGCCGGAGCTGGCCGGGGTCGGCCTGGTGGACCTGGAGGCCCCCGCCGAAGTACTGGGGGCGGCACTGGTTTCCCTGCGTGTGTTCGCCGGGTACGCCGGATGGAGTGCCGGGCAGCTGGCGGGGGAGATCGAGGACGGCGCCTGGTACGTGGTGGACGCCCTCTCCGACGACCTCTTCGGGGGTTCCCCCGAGACGCTGTGGCCGCGGGTGCTGCGTCGCCAAGGTGGCGAGATGGCCCTGTTGTCCACCTATCCTGACGATCCCACCATGAACTGAGCGGTTTGCCGCGGGCTTCGAAGTGGGGCGCGTCACCCTATACCGTGGTAGACGGACGTTGAAAGGTGTGAGGACGATGTCGATGGATGTCCTGAACAAGGTTCTTCCGGACAGCGAGACCAGGCCGGACATCTCGCACGACGACGGGGACCGGGAACGGTTCGCCCACTACGTGCAGAAGGACAAGATCACCCAGAGCGCGGTGACCGGTGATCCGGTGATCGCCCTGTGTGGCAAGGTCTGGGTGCCCAACCGGGACCCGAAGAAGTTCCCCGTGTGCCCCGACTGCAAGAGGGCCTACGAGGAAATGATGAAGTGACGGCCACTCGTGGCCGGCAAGCGGAAGGGCCCTGACCCACCCCCTCGGGTGAGCCAGGGCCCTTCGTGCCGTCAGGGGTCGGGGACCCCGGTGGATCAGGCCTCGGCGCCCGCGCGTCGGCGGGAGGCGATCAGGGCGGTCCCGCCAGCGGCCACGGCGACCGCCGCGGCGGCCAGGAGGCCGGTCAGCGCCACACCGGTGTTGGGCAGGCCGGGCTTGTCGCCGCCGTCACCCGGGCCGGGCGTGGGGTCGGGGGTCGGCTTGTCGTCGCCACCGCCACCGGTGCCGCCGCCCGGGACCTCGACGTCCTCGTCGACGCTCACGGTGAGGCTGATCGGGTCGAGCTGCTCACCGGCGCCGTAGAAGTCGGCGAAGGCGGGGACTCCGTCGGCGGTCAGCGTGGCCGGGATCGCGTCCCAGGACAGGACGCCCTCGTCCAGCTCGTGGGAGACACCGGACAGGTCCAGGTCGGCGAAGGCCACGTCGTCGTAGGTGACGAGCTCCTCGTCGGTGAGGGACTTGCTCACCACGTCGGCGTACAGGGTGCCCGTGTCGCCGTCGATCTCGACCCGGGGGTCGGCGACGGTCATGCGCAGCAGGGGTTCGGCGTCGCCGTAGACGTGGCCCTCGAACAGCACGGTCCCGGTGAAGTCGATCTCGGCGACCTCCTCCTCCAGGTTCACGCGGCCCGTGCCGTCGGTGAAGGAGAAGGTGTCGTCGTCGTTGCGGGTGGCGCCGTCCTCGGTGCGGATCGTGCCCTTGGCGATGTTGCCCTCGATGTAGGTGCGGAAGGACTCCTTCACGCCCCAGTCGGCGCGGCCGTTGTACACGGTCAGGTCGCCCTCGGGGGTCTGGCCTCCCTCGCCGTCGCCGTCCTCCCCGTCGCCGCCGTCCTCGCCGGTGGCGAAGGAGACGGGGGTCCACACGTCCTGGTCACGGTTGTCCAGGTCGTTGCGGTCGTTGAACACCGCCACGTAGCACTGGTTCTCCAGGCAGTCGTAGGCGGTGCCGCCCTTCTCGAACGCGCCGACGACGTCGAGGTCGGTGCCGAACGCGCCGTCCGCGTCGGGTGCGGTGCCCTCACGCAGCCACACGCCGCTGCCGAACCAGTGCTGCGGGTACGAGGAGTCCGACCGCGCGATACCGGTCAGCGCCACGTACACGCCCGACCCGGGGCGGAACCCGGTGCCGTCCACCCGGACGGTCTGGCCCTCGGGGTCCAGACCGGTGGTCTGGCTGACCAGTACCTCGGGGGCGAGGACGGGCTCCTCGGGGTCGGTGGGGTCGGTCGGGTCGGTGCCCTCGACCACCTCGGCGGTGAAGGACAGCGGGTCCATGGCCTCGCCCGCCGGGTAGAAGCTGGCGAACGGCTCCACGGCGTCGGCGTGCAGGGTCCCGGCCTCGGAGGTGAAGGTGATCTGGTCACCGTCGACACCGATCTCGGCGCCGGTCAGCTCCGCGACGGCCACCTCGCCGTACTCGACGAGATCACCGGGCGGCAGCGACGGGTTGGCGCCCGCGAACTCGCGGCTGGTGACGTCCGCGTGGACGGTGGCCGCGCCCTGGCCGTCGAACTCCACGCGCGGGTCGTTCACGTGGATCTCCAGGACGGGGCCCTGGCCGTAGTCGTGGCCGGTGAAGACCACTCCGCCGGAGAAGCTCACCTCGCCGGAGGAGTCCTCCTTGGAGACGGTTCCCTCGGCGGTGGGGAAGTCCAGGGTTCCGTCGGTGTTGCGGCTCGCACCGTCAACGGCCTCGTAGCCGCCGTGTGCGATGGGGCTGGACACGTAGTTGCGGAAGGACTGCTTGACGCCCCAGGTGGCGGAGCCGTCGGCGACGGAGACGGGTGCCTCGTCGGCGAGGGCCGGTGCGGCGCCCAGGGAGAGCGAGGCACCGAGGGCGGCCGCTCCCGCGAGGGAGACGAGGGAGCGCAGGGGGCGGCGCAGTGCGCCGGTCCCGTCCGCTCTCGTGGCGGTGGTGCTCATGGGATGAGTGTTCCTATCGACTCGGGGGATGGACGGATGCCGGTTCCGGTCGCGCACCGGGTTCCGGGCGGGGAGTGGGGCAGCGGTCCCGAGGGCTGAGCGGGCGCTGGCGGAGCCGCTGAGGGAGAACGTGGTCAGTGGGGCCGGGACCGACCAGGCGGGGTCCCGGCCAGGGGTGCCTAGGTGGTCGCGGGGCCCTGGGGTGTGCCACGACGGCGTGCGGCGAACAGCGCCACCGCGCCGGTCAGGACGGCCACCGCGGCGGCCAGGACCAGACCGGTCAGCGACGATCCGGTGGTGGCCAACGGCCCGCTGGCGCCCCCTCCGGCGCCGCCGGAGCCAGCACCGCCCGAACCGGACGCCGGGGTGTCGCCGCCGGTGTTCCCGGAGGCGTTCGCGCCCCCGCCGGACGCGGTGCCGTTTCCGCCGGACGCGCCCGGGTCGCCGGTCTGTCCGCTGAAGGTCACCGGGACGAACACGTCCTGGCCCCGGTCGCTGGAGCGGGTGTGGTCGTTGCGGGTGATGACGGCGCAGTCGGTCGAGGCGGAGAGACAGTCGGTGTGCTCGTCCGACCCCTTCACCGTGAGTTCCACGGTGAACCCGCCGTTGGTCCCGCCGCCGGTGTAGGGAGTGGCCAGACCCTCGCCGTAGGGCGGCGGGTTGCTGGAGACCCAGACGGAGGCGCCGCCCTCGCCCTCCATGTCCACGCCGCCGATGCAGGGGCTGGGTGCCTGGGTGGAGCTGGCGTTGGCGGTGTCGCACAGGGCGACGTAGACGCCCTTGGAGGTGTCGTAACCCGTGCCGGTCACGGTCACCTTCTCGCCGGAGGGGTCGAGCCCGCTGGTCCTGGAGACCGTGAGGGTCGGGGTGCCCGGGGTTCTGGGCAGGGTCTGCGGCGCCGACTGGGGCCGGGGCGCGCTGGGCGCGCTGGGCGCCTGGGGCTGGGTGCGCGGCGCGGCCTGCGCGGCTGGCGCCGCGAAGCTCACGGGGACCACGCCCACGACGGGAGCGCCCGGGGTCTGTGCCGGGGCGATCACGGGCGCGCTGCGGCCGGGGCCGGGAGCCGAGACGACCTCGTCCGCCCCCGCGTCCCGGGTCTCAGGCGCGGTGTCGCCCTCGCCCTCCCCGGAGCCGGGTTCCCGGCCCCCGGGTGTCTCGGGAAGGGGCGCCTCGGGTTCGGGCGCTCCGGCGATCTCGGTCAGGACGATCTCGAACGGGTCCTCGGCGGTGTCGAGTCCGGCCTCGTCGGCGAACCCGACGCCGGTGAGGAGGTCCGCCGTGAACAGGCCGCGCTCGTCCACCTCGACCCGCACGGCGTTCTCGGTGTCCAGCACGGCGGAGTCGTCGGGGTCCGGGGTCGGGGCCGCCTCGGCGGGCAGGGCCCGGGTGGCGATCTCGATCATGCTGCCGGGGTCGTGCCCGATCCCGGACACGGTGACGGTGTCGCCCCGGGGGTCGAGCCCCTCGGTGCGGTCCACGGCGGTGGTCCGGGGATGGACTGGTTCTTCGGCCAGGGCGGCGAGCGCCGTCGCGGGCATGGCGGCGGCCAGGATCGTCGCCGCCGCCACGGCGGCCAGGGATGGGAGAAACCCACGGAGGGGAACCGCAGCTTGCATCAGGGGCCTTCGCGTTCGTGCGGGCCGGACGGTGTCCGTCACCCGCGAGACCTGGGGAATCGGGTTTAGGTTATGCTTACCTAGGCTAAGTGAGCCTTACCTAACTCAACCCCGCGCTGGAACAGTTGAACACCGCACCGTCCGGGTTGTCAAGATGATGACGACCTGTCGTATAAAAGGTCGTGTCGCGCCCCGCTCCCCGGCGACACCCCCGGCACACGGATCAACCGAAAGCGACCGCCATGCCCCACGTCGTCCCCCGCTCCCGCCCGCGCGGTCACCGGCGAACAGGACCGGCCACCGTCCTGCTCGCCGTGGCCTGCGCCCTCGCCCTGACCTCCTGCACCGGTGCGGCCGCGCCCGAGGACGCGTCGGCGGACGAGGGCATCCCCGCACTCTCCGAGAACCGGCTCCAGGTCCTGGAGGACGCCCCGGCGCCCGAACTCCCCGTCACAGTGGAGTCGGTCGTCCTCGACCCCTACCGCACCAGCGCGGACCCCCTGGAGTACGAGGAGGTCGAGGTCACCGACGCCAGCCGTGTCCTGCCGCTCACCGGTGGCCTCGCCGAGATCGTCTTCACCCTTGGTCTGGGCGACCAGGTGGTCGGTCGCGACGTGGCCGCCACCTTCGACGAGGCCTCGGACCTGCCGGTGATCAGCGAGGGCCACGACGTCTCCGCCGAGTCCGTCCTCGCACTCCAGCCCACGGTGGTCATCGCCGACACCCAGACCGGGCCGCCCGAGGTGATCGAGCAGGTCCAGCGAAGCGGTGTCCCGGTCGTCATCGTCGAGGAGGCCTGGTCCATCGACGAGATGTACCCGCGCTTCGAGCGCGTCGCCGAGGCGCTCGGCGTACCCGCCGCCGGAACCCGGCTGGTCGAACGCACCCGGGACCAGATGGCCGAGGTGCGCGAGGCCTCCCTGGAGACCAGTGGAGACCCCCTCGTCGCCTTCCTCTACCTGCGCGGCACCGCCGGGGTCTACCTCCTCGGCGGACCCGGCTCGGGCGCCGACGCCATGCTCGCCGAGATCGGGGCCAGGGACGCCGGGGTCGAGATGGGCCTGACCACACCCTTCACACCCATCACCACCGAGGCGCTCATCGAGGCCCAGCCGGACGTCCTCCTCGTCATGACCAAGGGCCTGGAGTCGGTCGGCGGTGTGGAGGGGCTGGTCGAGATCCCGGGCGTCGCCCAGACCCCCGCGGGCCGGAACGCGGCCGTCGTCGACTTCGAGGACGGCGTCCTGCTCAACTTCGGCCCCCGCACCCCGCAGGTCATCGTCTCCCTGGCCGAGGAGCTGGCCGCGATCCCCGACAGTGACGAGGGCACCGAGTGACCGCCCTGTCCCAACGACCCGCCGCCACCGAGGCGGCACCGAACCACGGAGGCCGGGGACTGCGACGACTGCGCGCCGGTCTCCTCCTCGGCGGCCTGTCCGTCGCCCTCGTGACCGTCGCGGTCATCGCCGCCGGAGTCGGCGCCTACCCCATCCCGGCGGGCCAGGTCGCCGCGTCCATACTCCAGGCGGTCGGGCTCGACGTCGGCGCCGAACCCGACCAGATCGCCAGGACCGTCCTGTGGGACGTACGCCTGCCCCGCGTCGTCCTGGCCGTCATGGTCGGCGCCGCCCTGGGCAGCGCGGGCGCCATCATGCAGGGCGTCTTCGGCAACCCCCTCGCCGAACCCGGAGTGATCGGGGTCTCCGCCGGTGCGGCCGTCGGCGCGATCGTCGTCATCTTCACCGGCGCCACCGTCCTCGGCCACTGGACCGTCATCGCCTCCTCCTTCGTGTTCGGACTCGGCACGACCCTGTTCGTCTACGTCTTCGCGCGCTCGGGCGGCCGCACCGAGGTGGTCACGCTCCTGCTCACCGGCATCGCGGTCAACGCCATCGCGGGTGCGGCGATCGGCCTGATGACCAACTTCTCCCAGGACGCCGAGATCCAGACCATCACCTTCTGGCAGCTGGGCAGCGTCTCCACCGCCACCTGGTCCAAGGTGGCGGCCATCGCGCCCTGCCTCCTCCTCGGACTGGCGGTCGTCCCCGTGTACGCGCGTCGCCTGGACCTGCTCGCCCTCGGCGAGGGGCCCGCCCGCCACCTGGGAGTGGACGTCGAACGCATGCGCCTGGTTCTCATCGGCGCCATGGCACTGCTCACCTCGGCGGCGGTCGCGTTCGCGGGGATCGTCGCCTTCGTGGGCCTGGTGGTCCCGCACATCATCCGCATGGTGACCGGTCCCGGCCACCGCGTGCTGCTGCCCGCCTCCGCGCTCGGCGGCGGACTGCTGCTGCTCGCCGCAGACCTGCTGGCCCGCACGGTCGCCGCGCCCGCCGAAATCCCCCTCGGCGTGGTCACCGCCGCCCTGGGCGGGCCGTTCTTCTTCTTCCTGCTGTACCGCACCCGCGCCAAGCAAGGAGGCTGGTCGTGAGCGCCGACACCACGGGCATCCCCGGTACCACCCGCACCACCCTCGACTCCGTGACGGGGACGGCCCCGCGGCGGTCGGCCCTCGCCCGAGGGTTCGCCGCCGCCGTGGCCCCCCTGACCAGGGCGCCAGCCCCACCCGCGCCCGTCGAACCCGGCTCCGAGGTGGTGCGCGCCGAGGACCTCACCGTCCGCAGGGGCGGGCGAGCCCTCCTCGACGGGGTCGACCTCACCGTCCGCGCCGGTGAACTGCTCGCCCTGGTCGGACCGAACGGCGCGGGCAAGTCCACCCTGCTGTCCGCGCTCTCCGGAGACGTCGCGGGAGGTACGTCCCGGGGCGATCGCGACTCGGGGACGGTACGCCTGCTCGGCCGCCCGCTGCCGGACTGGAACCCACCCGAACTGGCGCTGCGCCGGGCCGTCCTGCCCCAGGAGGCCGCGGTCAGCTTCCCCTTCTCCGTCGCCGAGCTCGTCGCGATGGGTCGCGCGCCCTGGGCCGGGCTCAGCACCCCGGACCGGGACGACGCCCTGGTCCGTACGGCCATGGAACGGGTCGGCGTGACCCACCTGGCCGACCGCCGCTTCCCCACGCTCTCGGGAGGCGAACGGGCCCGCGTCATGTTCGCCCGGGTCCTGGCCCAGGACACCCACCTGCTCCTCCTCGACGAACCGACCGCCGCGCTGGACATCCACCACCAGGAACTCGTACTGTCCATCGCGCGCGACCTCGCGACCCGCGGTGGGGCGGTTATCGTGGTCCTGCACGATTTGGGGCTTGCGGCCGCGTACGCCCATCGTGTGGCGGTACTCTCCGGAGGACAGGTCGCCGCGCGGGGAAACCCCACCGACGTGTTCAGCTCGTCGCTCCTCAGCGCTGTGTACCGACACGAGGTCGAAGTTCTGCCGCATCCGCGTACGGGGGTCCCGCTCGTCGTCCCCCTCCGGCCGCCCGGGTGCACACGAAAGCGTCCACAGGAGTAGGTCGTATTGGTGTCCACAACTGAACGGCAGTTCCATGATGAGCCCCACCCCTCGGGCGAGGGGCGCGAGCGGCCCCCAAGGGGCCGCCGTCGCCGCCCACGCAAACCACGGACCACCCCGGGCGACGTCGTCCGGGGGTTCGTCCGCTTCTTCGGCGAGGTCCTCCTGACGGTGGGTCTGCTGATGCTCTTCTACGCCGGCTACGAGGTGTACGGCTCCCAATGGGAGACCGACCGTGAGCAGCAGGGACTGGCCGACGGCCTCGACGAGGCCTGGGCCGCCGCCGACGAGCGCGGGCCGGACTCCGAACCCCTGCCCGGCAGCGCCGACAGCCGTCTGTACGTCCCGAGCCTGAACCTGGACTGGGTGGTGGTCAACGGCACCACGCCCGACGACATCCGCTACAGCCCGGGCCGCTACACCGAGTTCGACAGCGCGCCCGGCGAGCTCGGCAACTACGGCATCGCCGCGCACCGCACGCCCGGACTCTTCTGGGACCTGGACCTGCTCGACGACGGCGACGTCATGGTGCTGGAGGACGGCGAGAACTTCTACACCTACGAGGTCTTCCGTGAGGAGACCGTGCTCCCCGAGGACTTCTGGGTGGTCAACCCCGACCCCTTCGAGGAGGCCTCCGAGGAGGAGCCCGGACGGTCCCTGCTCACCCTCACCACGTGCGCGCCCAAGCTCAACAACACGCACCGGCTCATCGTCTGGGCCGAACTGACCGAGACCACACCCAAGTCCGAGGGCATGCCGGACAGCATCGCCCACATGGCTCCGGACGCCTAGGGGAAGGGACGCACGAATGTACGGACTGATCTGGCGCATCCTGCCCGGCCCCTGGGCCTCGAAGTTCATCATGTCGGTGGGTCTGCTGGCGGGCGCGGCGGCCCTGCTGTGGTTCTTCGCCTTCCCGGCGATCTCCCCGCACATGCCGTTCAACGACGGCGCGGTCGACATGACCGGCGTCGGGGGCGAGGCCCCCGAGGGGGAGGCCGACCCCGCCACCGGTGACGCGGACCCGGGGGAGTCAGAGGTCACCGGAGAGGGCTGAGGAGGCCGGGAGGCCCCGGGGACGCAAGGGGTCCCGACACGCATTCCGAAGTACGGCGCGGCGCGGTGCGACAAGCACCGTGCCGCTTGTCGTGGGGGTGTGCGGGGCGCCCGGAGCCCGGTGCCCGGGCCCGAGCTCCGGACACGCCCGGGGCGGCCGCTGTGCCCGGCGCCACCGCCGGGGCTCCCGATACGGTCTCCGGCGGCCGCTAACCTCAAGCAGGTGAGTAACGGGGGACGGAACGAATGACGGTGACGCAGACCACGACGGAGAACCGGCTGAGCGGTCTCCGTGCCTGGCAGCGGGAGGCCTTCGAGGAGTACTTCCGCAGGCAGCCACGCGACTTCCTCGCCGTGGCCACGCCCGGGGCGGGCAAGACGACCTTCGCCCTCACCCTGGCGAGCGAGCTCCTCCAGCGGCACGCGGTACGGGCGATCACCATCGTGTGCCCCACCGAGCACCTCAAGAAGCAGTGGGCCGAGGCGGCGGCCCGGTTCGGTATCGCCATCGACCCCGACTTCAAGAACGGGCAGGGCGCCCTCGGGCGCCAGTACGTCGGCGTGGCCGTGACCTACGCCCAGATCGCCGCCCACCCGATGCTGCACCGCAACCGGACCGAGGCGCGCAAGACCCTGGTCATCTTCGACGAGGTCCACCACGCGGGCGACGCCCTCTCGTGGGGCGACGCCGTCCGGGAGGCCTTCGACCCGGCCACACGGCGGCTCTCGCTCACCGGAACCCCGTTCCGCTCCGACATCAACCCCATCCCGTTCGTGGACTACGTCCAGGACGCGGCGGGGGTGCGCCGCTGCTCGTGGGACTACAGCTACGGGTACGCGCCCGCCCTCGAGGACGGGGTCGTGCGGCCCGTCATCTTCATGGCCTACTCCGGGGAGATGCGCTGGCGGACCCGGGCGGGCGACGAACTCGCCGCCCGACTCGGCGAACCCCTCACCCAGGACGCTCTGTCCCAGGCGTGGCGGGCCGCGCTCGATCCCAAGGGCGACTGGATCAAGAAGGTCCTGCACGCGGCCGACCGCAGGCTCACCGAGGTGCGCAAGACCCACCCGGACGCGGGCGGCCTGGTCATCGCGAGCGACCACGAGAACGCCCGCGCGTACTCGCGCATCCTCCGCCAGATCACCGGCAAGGGCGCCACGGTGGTGCTCTCCGACGACCCCACCGCATCCAAGAAGATCACCCGGTTCTCCAAGGGTGACGACCGCTGGATGGTCGCGGTCCGGATGGTCTCGGAGGGGGTCGACGTACCCCGCCTGATGGTGGGCGTGTACGCGACCTCCACCAGCACCGCGCTGTTCTTCGCGCAGGCCATCGGCCGTTTCGTGCGGGTGCGCCAGCGCGGCGAGGTGGCGTCGGTGTTCCTGCCCTCGGTGCCGACCCTGCTGGAGTACGCGGGGGAGATGGAGCGCGAGCGCGACCACGTCCTGGACAAGCAGCCCTCGGACGACGAGTACCCCGAGGAGGACCTCCTCAAGGAGGCCAACAAGAAGAAGGACACGCCGGACGCGGGGGAGGAGCTCCCCTTCGAGACCATGGAGTCGGCCGCCGAGTTCGACCGGGCGCTCTACGACGGCCTGGAGTACGGCGGCGGCGCGGCCGGGTCCAGCGAGGAGGAGGACTTCCTCGGGCTGCCCGGGCTGTTGGACCCCGACCAGGTGTCCCAGCTGCTGCGCAAGCGCAAGGCGGACATCCACGCGAGTCAGCTCAAGGCCAAGGGGAAGGCCGAGCCGGAGGATGAGTCGGGGCCCACACACGAGGTTTTGGCCGAGCTGCGCAAGGACCTGAGCAACCTGGTCGGCGCCTGGCACCACCGCACCGGCAAGCCGCACGGGGTGATCCACAACGAGCTGCGCCGCGCCTGCGGGGGGCCGTCGGTCGCGCAGGCCACACCGCCGCAGATCCGCGAGCGCATCGCCAAGCTCAGAGCCTGGGCCGTGGGCCAGAAGTAGGTTCGCGGCGCAGACCGGTGAGAGGGGCCGGTCCGGACTCGCCGCGGTCCGGAGGCCCCACACCGGCCGAAGAGGGCAAATACTTCGCAAGGTCGGGCAAGCTCGCCAAACGCTGGGCAATCATCTCACTACAGTGAGTGAGGTGATTCGACGAAGCCCACGCGGCGGCTCAGCCGCGACCTGGTCCGGCCTGACCCTGTGCGCACTCGCGCTGACCGGTCTGGTGGCGAGCTCGCTGCCAGAGACCGCGAATCCCGAACCCCAACGGACCGGGGTGACGGTCGCTGACCAGCACTGCCCGCCCGACTGGGACCCACGGGCCGTCGACGGCGTCGACACCGAGGCCCGGGCCGCCGCCAACAGGCTCTCCGACCCCGGCGCGGGCGGGAACGCCGACGTCGAGATCACCCCGGAGCAGGCCGCGGAGTACGAGGAACAGCTCCGCGAGGCCCTGGTCCCCCAGCGCGGACGCGAACTCGCCCCGCCGCACTCGGTGCCCGTCGTCGTGCACGTCATCTCCGCCCAGGACGGCCGGGGAGACGTGACCGACGAGCGCGTCCAGGAGCAGATCGACGTCCTCAACAAGGCCTACCGGGGCGACTACGCGGTCGGTTCCGAGGGCACCGACACCGGCTTCAGCTTCGAGCTCTCGGACGTCACCCGCAACGTCAACGACGCCTGGTTCGAGGATTTCAACCGGTACCGCGACACCATCCGTTCCGATCTGCGCCAGGGCGGACCCGAGACGCTCAACGTCTACACCACGCAGCTCGACTCCGGCCTCCTCGGCTACTCGACCTTCCCCCAGGACTACGCGGACGACCCCGACCAGGACGGCGTCGTCATCGCGCACGACACCTTCCCGGGCGGGACGCGCGACCGCTTCAACGAGGGCCACACCGGCACCCACGAGGTCGGCCACTGGCTGGGCCTGTTCCACACGTTCCAGAACGGCTGCGAGAGCCCCGGGGACTACGTGGACGACACCCCGTACGAACGCGAGGCGGCGGCGGGCTGCCCGGAGGGACGGGACAGCTGCCCCGACCTCCCGGGACTCGACCCCGTCACCAATTTCATGAACTACAGCGACGACGCCTGCATGACCCACTTCACCCCGGGGCAGTCGGTCCGCATGGCCGAGCACTGGGAGGCCTTCCGTGGGGGCTCGGCCCGCGTCTGATCAGCCCCCGGTTGCCACGCGCACGGCACCCCGCCCCGGCGGGGCGCCGTCCGCGCGTCCGGGGCCGGGCGGCGGTCAGTCATCGGGTGGTGGGCGTCGATAGGCTGGGGGCATGGCAGCGAACACCTATCTGACCGGGATCAAGCCCACCGGTGACTTCCATCTGGGCAACTACGTCGGCGCGATCAAGCCCGCCCTCGCGGCGGCCGAGGGCTACGACACCTTCTACTTCATCGCGGACTACCACGCGCTCAACATCATCAAGGACGCGGACGAGCTCCGCCAGAGCATCCGGTCGGGCGCTGCCACCTGGCTGGCCTGCGGCCTCGACCCGGAACGCACGGTCTTCTACCGTCAGTCCAGCATCCCCGAGACCTTCGAACTCACCACCATCCTGAGCACCCTCACCCCCAAGGGACTCATGAACCGCGCGCACGCCTACAAGGCCGCGCGCGACCGCAACAACGAGGCGGGCGTCACCGAACTCGACGCCGGGATCAACATGGGGCTGTACGTTTACCCCGTGCTCATGGCCGCCGACATCCTCATCATGGAGGGCGAACGCGTCCCCGTGGGGCGCGACCAGTCCCAGCACATCGAGTACACCGCCGACATCGCCGGGTACTTCAACCACCGGTACGGCGACAGCTACAGCTTCCCCATCCCCAAGGGCGTCATCGACGACAGCGAAGCCAGCATCCTGCCCGGGACCGACGGCCGCAAGATGAGCAAGTCCTACGACAACCACATCCCGCTCTTCCTGCCGGAGAAGAAGCTCCGCAAGGCCATCAACCGCATCCCCACCGACTCCACCCCGGTCGAGGACCCCAAGGACCCGGACTCCTCGATCCCCTTCCAGCTGCTCACGCACTTCGCCGACGCGGAGAAGGTGGCCGACGTGCGCCAGCGCCTTGAGGCGGGCGGCATGGGCTGGGGTGACCTCAAGAAGGAGCTCTTCGAGGCGGTCAACACCGAACTCGGCCCGAAGCGCGAGCGCTACGAGGAGCTCATGGCCTCGAAGACCGAGCTCGACGAGATCCTCGACTCCGGTCTCGAGCGCGCCCGTTCGCGGGCTCGCCGGGTGCTGGCGGACGTTCGCGCCGCCATCGGCATCGACTAGGGCGTGTTTTTTTGATGCTTGCGCCGGTGGCGGCGGAGCCGCCATCGATGCGAGCGGCTGTCTCCCCTCCTGTGCGCTGCTCCGCAGCCTCGCACAGCGGGGGCCCGCCCGGGGTTGGCTGTCCGAGCTTCATCGGCGCGGCGAGAGGCAGCCTGGTGGAAACGCGAGGACACCGCGCCGCAGGCGTCCGTTGAGGGTGGTGGCGGGCGACGGGTGGGAGGAATGATCCACAAAACACGACCCAGCTCCGAGACGCGATCGGGGGCGGGGGTGACCAGGTCACCACCGCCCCCGTCGTCATAGGTGCCGGGGGCGGGAGCGCCCCGCGGGCTCAGCCGACGAGCGGCTCACCCTCCAGGGTCACGCCGGCCTCGCGCAGCCGCTCCAGCGCCGTGTCCACCGTGGGCGCGGAGACCCCCGCCGTCAGGTCGAGCAGCACCCGGGTCCGCAACCCCTCCTTCCGGGCGTCCACGGCCGTCGCGCGAACGCAGTGGTCGGTGGCGACCCCCACCACGTCCACCTCGTCCACGTCGTGATCGCGCAGCCACGCCGCCAGGGTCGTCTCGCCGTCCCCGGCCGTGCCCTCGAACCCGCTGTAGGCCGCCTCGTACTGCCCCTTGCTGAAGACCTCCTCGGCCAGGGATTCGTCGAAGTCGGCGTGGAACTCCGCGCCGGGCGTGCCCGCCACGCAGTGCCGGGGCCAGCTGTCCACGAAGTCGGGGTTCTCCGAGAAGTGCGCTCCCGGGTCGATGTGGTGGTCACGGGTGGCGACGACATGGTCGTATCCGCCCACCCGCGCGTGCTCGGTGACGGCCGCCGCGGTACGGGCCGCTCCGGTCACGCCCAGGCTGCCGCCCTCACAGAAGTCGTTCTGAAGATCCACCACGATGAGTGCCCTTGTCATGCGGCACCTCGCTTCCTAGTCGTCGGGAGTCGCTGGGATGGGTGGGGTCCGACGGATCCATTGGACCACGTCCGACGCCGCCAGGTCAGTGGAAGACGGTCGACAGCGCGACGTCGCCACGGGACATCCGCAGAGCCTGCTCGGGGAGTTCGGCCACCGTCGCGCGGTGGCGCGCCCGCGCCTCCCGCACGCTCTCACGCCCCACGACCTCACCGTCGGTGACCAGCGGCCGCAGCAGCGGCCGGGTCCCGACCTGCTCGGTGGGCTCGTGCGGGTACACCTCCTCGGACACGGCGACGCCCCTGTCGTCCAACCGGCGGACCGCCCACTTGCGGCCGCCCCGGCTCGGCTTGCCGACCGAGCGCTTGGCGACCGGCTCCAACGGGGCGTCCGGCTCCAGGCCGCGCGCCCGCGCGACCAGCTTGTAGACCAGTGAGACGGTCGGGGCGCCCGAACCCGTCACCAGGGACGTACCCACTCCGTATCCGTCCACCGGGGCCACCGCCAACGCCTGGATCGAGTGTTCGTCCAGGTCGCCGGTGACCACGATCCTGGTCCCGGTGGCGCCGAGGTCGTCCAGCTGCTTGCGGACCCGGGAGGCGGTGGCCCCCAGGTCCCCGGAGTCGATGCGGACGGCGCCCAGCTCGGGCCCGGCCAGCTCCACCGCGTGCCGCACCGCGCGCTCCACGTCGTAGGTGTCCACGAGGAGCGTGGTCCCCGGTCCCATGGACTCCAACTGGGCCTTGAAGGCGTGCCGTTCGCTGTCGTGCAGAAGCGTGAACGCGTGCGCGGCCGTGCCGCCGGTCGGCACCCCGTAGGTGCGCCCCGCCTCCAGGTTGGAGGAGGTCGAGAACCCGGCCAGGTAGGCGGCGCGGGCCGCGGCGACCGCCGACCGCTCGTGGGTGCGCCGGGAACCCATCTCGATGAGGGGGCGGTCTCCCGCGGCCACGCACATCCGGGTGGCGGCGGAGGCGATCGCGCTGTCGTGGTTGTACACGGACAGCGCGAGGGTCTCCAGGATCACGGCCTCGGCGAAGGTGCCCTCCACGACCAGGATCGGCGACCCCGGGAAGTAGGCCTCGCCCTCGCCGTAACCCCACACGTTCCCGGAGAACCGGTACTCCGAGAGCCAGTCCAGTGTGGTCTCGTCCACGACGCCGTGGTCGGAGAGGAAGTCCAGTTCCTCGCGGCCGAAGCGGAAGCGCTCCAGCAGGTCCAGGAAACGGCCGTTCCCCGCCACGACCCCGTAGCGGCGGCCCTCCGGCAGGCGTCGGGCGAACATCTCGAACACCGACCGGCGCGCGGCGGCCCCGCTGTGCAGGGCTCCCTGGAGCATCGTCAGTTCGTAGTGGTCGGTGAGCAGCGCGCTGCTGCTGTCCTCGGTCATAGGGGCGAGCCTACGTGTTCCGCTCCGGGCCGGTACGGGCGCCCCACCTGCGTCGGGGCGTCGCCCGGAGTGACCTCCCTCGCATGAATACCCACTTGGTTGGTAGAGAAGCGGTTGTGGGTACCCTGGAGCCATGCTGAGGATCGACCGCTCCATCCACGACCAGATCGTCGCCCACGCGCGACGCGACCACCCCGACGAGGCGTGCGGAGTCGTCGCGGGGCCCGAGGGCTCCGACCGCCCGGAGCGGATCATCGAGATGCTGAACGCGGCACGCTCCCCGACGTTCTACGAGTTCGACTCGACCGAGTACAAGAAGGTCTACGACGAACTGTGGGACCGCGACGAGGAGTTCGTGGTGATCTACCACTCCCACACGGCGACCGAGGCCCACCCCTCGCGGACCGACATCACGTACGCCCAGTGGCCCCAGGCCCACTACGTCCTCGTGTCCACCCGCGAGCCCGACACCGCCGAGTTCCGTTCCTTCCGGATCATCGACGGTGAGGTCACCGAGGAACCCGTCGAGATCGTCGACGGCGGCGCCTCCGGCACGGACCGGTAGGAACGCAGCCACCCGACGGGCGCCCGGCGCCACGGCCCACGGAATGCCAACGGCGGGCCGCCTGTTGGACCTGAACGCACAACAACGACCGTTAACGGAGTCACCTTCATGGCCATCGAGGTCCGCATCCCCACCATCCTGCGCAACCTGACCAACGACGCCAAGGTCGTCCAGGGGTCCGGCGACACCATCAGCGAGCTGATCAGCGACCTGGACCAGCAGTACCCCGGCATCGCGGAGCGCCTGGTGGAGGGCGGCAAGCTGCGCCGGTTCATCAACGTCTACCTGAACGACGAGGACGTCCGATTCGTGGGCGGTCTCGAAGCCAAGCTCTCCGACGGCGACAACGTGACCGTGCTGCCCGCCGTCGCGGGCGGCTCCCGCTGAGGAAGCCATGCGCTACGACTCCCTGCTCGACTCCCTCGGAGGCACGCCGCTGGTCGGCCTGCCTCGGCTCTCGCCTTCGCCGGAGGTCCGGCTGTGGGCGAAGCTGGAGGACCGCAACCCCACCGGCTCGATCAAGGACCGCGCCGCGTTCTTCATGATCGAGCAGGCCGAGAAGGACGGGCTGCTCTCCCCGGGGTGCACCATCCTGGAGCCGACGTCGGGGAACACCGGCATCTCGCTGGCCATGGTCGCCAAACTGCGCGGCTACCGCATGGTCTGCGTCATGCCGGAGAACACCTCCGGTGAACGCAAGCAGCTCCTCGCCATGTGGGGTGCCGAGGTCCACTACTCCGACGCCGCGGGCGGCTCCAACGAGGCCGTCCGGGTCGCCAAGGAGATGGCCTCGCGCAACCCCGACTGGGTGATGCTCTACCAGTACGGCAACCACGCCAACGCGCGGGCCCACTACGAGACCACCGGGCCCGAGCTGCTGGCGGACCTGCCGGAGATCACGCACTTCGTGGCGGGGCTCGGTACCACCGGAACCCTCATGGGGGTCGGCCGGTACCTGCGCGAGCACAGGCCGGACGTGCGGATCGTGGCCGCCGAGCCGAGGTACGGGGAGCTGGTCTACGGGCTGCGCAACCTCGACGAGGGTTTCGTCCCCGAGCTCTACGACGAGTCCGTCCTCACCACGCGTTTCTCCGTCCCCTCGGAGGCGGCGCTCCGGCGGACCCGCGAGCTCCTGAACAAGGAGGGCGTCTTCGCGGGCATCTCCACGGGCGGAGCCCTCCACGCGGCCCTCGGCATGGCCCGCAAGGCCGAACAGGCCGGTGAGCGGGCCGACATCGCGTTCGTCATCGCCGACGCCGGATGGAAGTACCTCTCCACCGGCGCCTACGAGGGCACCCTCGAGGAGGCGGAGGAGCGTCTGGACGGCCAGCTCTGGGCCTGATCCAGCCTCCGACGCCGCCTTGAGGCGGCGTCGCCACGGTGTCTCGGAGGCCGGTTCCCCGTGGGGGACCGGCCTCCGCTCCGTCGCCCCGCAGGTCAGTTCCTGTCCTGAACTCGGGAGCGGTGAATCGGTCAAATCTGGTCAATCGGTGTGAAAAATTCACACGTGATGCACGTCGCCTGAGATGCGGGCCACATTTTGTACCACCCAGGCGGTCATTGGGGTACACCCGTAACAACGGGACATCCGCAGAACCAGCCGCCCACCGCTCACCCCGCACACGTCACCAAGGGGCCACGGAAGCAGTGCGGCCGATCGAAAAGGCGACGACGACGTGCGACTCACGATTATCGGGTCCTCCGGGAGCTTCCCCGGGCCGGACAGTCCGGCCTCCTGTTACCTGGTGGAGGCGGACGGGTTCCGGCTCCTCCTCGACCTGGGCAACGGCGCCCTCGGCGCCCTCCAGCGCCACGCCGACCTGTACTCCGTCGACGCCGTCTACCTCAGCCACCTGCACACCGACCACTGCGCGGACATGTGTGCCTACTGGGTCGCCCGCATGTACTCGCCCGGCGGCGCCAAACCCCCGATCCCCGTGTACGGCCCCGTGGGCGTGGCGGACCGCCTCGCGGAGATCTACGGTCTGGCCCCCGACCCCGGGATGACCGAGGTCTTCGACTTCCGCGAACTCACCCAGGGTGAGTTCCGGATCGGGCCCATGACCGCCCGCGTCGCCCGCGTCAACCACCCCGTCGACGCCTTCGGCATCCGCCTGGAGCACGACGGTGTCAGCCTCGCCTACTCCGGCGACACCGGCACCTGCGACTCACTGGTCGACCTCGCCCGCGACACCGACCTCTTCCTGTGCGAGGCGGCCTTCCACGACCACCTCGAACACCCGAAGGACATGCACCTCACGGGCAGCGAGGCGGGCGACCACGCCACCAGGGCCGGGGCGCGCAAGCTGCTGCTGACCCACCTGGTGCCGTGGAACGACGACGACATCACGCTGGCCGAGGCGCGGAGCACCTACGAGGGCCCCATCGAGCTGGCCCGGGGCGGACAGGTCCGCGAGATCGGCGTCTGACCCCGGCCGGTCCGCGGCACCGGTACTCCGACCCGACCGAAACACGGTGGGTCACGGACACACAGGGTCACGAATGCGGCAGGGCCGGGACTGTGTGAGTGGAGAAGTAGTGGGGCCCGTGTGGCACGGGTCCCACCGTCGCCGGTAGCGCCCGACTCCAGCACCGTGGAACACCGTGCCGATATACGCTCGTGTCCATGGCTCGACCTGACGGACGCGTTCCGACCCAACTCCGCCCAGTGAACATCCACCGCAACTGGCTCCGCCACGCGGAGGGCTCCGCCCTCATCGAGTTCGGGGACACCCGCGTGCTCTGCGCGGCCACCGTCGAGGACGGTGTGCCCCGTTGGCGCCGGGGCACCGGCGAGGGCTGGGTCACCGCCGAGTACGCGATGCTCCCGCGCTCCACGGACACCCGGGGCGCCCGTGAGTCCGTACGCGGCAAGATCGGCGGCCGCACCCACGAGATCTCCCGCCTGATCGGCCGCTCCCTGCGCGCCGTCGTCGACTTCAAGGCGATGGGCGAACACACCATCACCCTCGACTGCGACGTGCTCCAGGCTGACGGCGGCACCCGTACCGCCGCGATCACGGGTGCCTACGTGGCCCTGGCCGACGCGATGAAGCACCTGCGCAAGCGGCGCAAGCTCAAGAACAACCCGCTGACCGGCTCGGTGGCCGCCGTCAGCGTCGGCGTGGTCCAGGGCCAGCCCCGGCTGGACCTGAACTACCTGGAGGACTCGGTCGCTGACACCGACATGAACGTCGTGCTCACCGGCGACGGGAAGTTCGTGGAGGTGCAGGGCACCGCCGAGGGCCAGGGCGCCGCCTTCGACCGCGAACTGCTGAACAAGCTGCTCGACCTCGCCGCAGGCGGGTGCGAGGAGCTGACCGCCATCCAGAAGAAGGCCCTGTCGGAGTGACTGTCGCGAGCGGGGACGGTCCTGAGGACCGTCCCCGCTCCCAGGGGGAGGAAGCCCCTTGAGGACCAACGGTGAGAGTGGAGGAGGCACGGTGAAGCTCGTCCTTGCGACGCGTAACGCGAAGAAGGTGCCGGAGATGCGCGCCATCCTGGCCGAGGCCGGTGTGTCGGCGGAGGTCCTGGCCCTGGACGCGTTCCCGGACGCGCCCGAGGTGCCCGAGACCGAACCCTCCTTCATCGGCAATGCCCTGCTCAAGGCACGGGCGATCGCGGCGCACACGGGGCTCCCGGCCGTCGCGGACGACTCCGGTCTCAGCGTGGACGAACTCCGGGGCATGCCCGGGGTGCTGTCCGCCCGTTGGGCCGGGCGGTTCGGCGAGGGCGACCAGGACCGGGCCAATCTGGACCTGGTGCTGGACCAGCTCGCCGACACCCCCGCCGACCGCAGGGGAGCGGAGTTCGTCTGCGCCGCGGTCCTGGTGATGCCGGACGGGATCGAGGCCGTGGCGGAGGGTGTCCTGCGGGGCCGACTGGTCGGCGAACGCCGGGGGGAGAACGGGTTCGGCTACGACCCGGTCTTCGTCCCCGAGGGGGAGACCCGTACGGCGGCCGAGCTGTCGCCCGAGGAGAAGAACGCGATCAGCCACCGGGGGATCGCCTTCCGGCAGCTCGCCAGAGAACTGGCGGAGATCGTCTGAGCGATCCGACCGGGATTCCGGTCGGATCACCGGTGGTTGAGGGCGGGGAGGGGCCGAGTCGGGCCCTCCCCGCCCTCGCTCGTCCTCTGGGACCGGAGCAGGGACGAAGGAAGCGGAAAAGAAATCCCGCGCCGTGTTTGGCGGGAGCGCGGTTGGGCAGGATGGTCAATGTCTGACAAGCAAGCCACGCGAACCGCCGGTCCCCGTGTGTGGGACCGAGTCGAACGGGGCGTCGCTCCGCGGACCAGCGAGGAACCCGGGATCACGGGGGCTTCCGGGTCGGCGCGGAACGTTCGGAAGATCGGGATCCCTCCCACGGTCCGGACGGATTTGACGTCCGACGGTTCAGCTACCTAGACTCACCGAGTCGCTGCGGGACGGCGAGCGGGACCCTCCGGGTCTCGACTCGGAACCGGGCCGCGGATCACCGACAACCTCCTTCACAGGCACGATGGTTCGAGCAGTCGCTCGGGGCATGTAGGCTCAGGGAGTTGCTTCAAAAGCCCGGCGGAAACGCGGGGCGAAAGAAGCACCGGGAATTCTTTCTCCGGATCAGGTTTGAAGCAAAAACGCCGATTTGGCGGGGCGCGGAACACCTGATAAAGTAAAGACACAACAGCGGAAACGCAAAAAGCCTTCTCCGGAAGAGCAGACGGAACTTCGGTTCTGGCGCTTGTACGGGAAGAGTGATTGTTTCTTGAGAACTCAACAGCGCGTGTTTGATTTTCTTTAAGCCATGTTTGTTTTGGCCCCGACGCACTTCGGTGCGTAGGGTTCC
>NZ_LAVM01000065.1:0-34097 GCF_001083815.1 Nocardiopsis sp. SBT366
GGCTGGAGCCCTGGCGGGGTGGGGTTCCGTTGGGGCTCACCTGGCTGCGGACCCGGGGTCGGGCCGCCGGTCTCGGGGGTCGGCATGGGGGCCTCGTGCTTTCGCGGTCAGATCTGGTGAGGGGACTGCTGGGCCGCCTGGGAGGAGGGCCTCGTGCGAGCTGATCTCCGGCGCAGTGCCGTGACCACACCGACCAAGATCGCCGCGAGGAGCACGGACGGGGCCACGAAGAAGACGATCACGCCGGTGACGACGAGCTGGGCCTTCACGGCGTGGAGGGTACCGGCGGACGCCAGGGCGAAGTCGTTGGTCGAATCGGCGCACGTGATCCTGTAGAGGCCGGGCTCCGAGGTGTCCAGGTTCCCCAGGGTGTCCCACTCGCCGTAGCCATCCGCGTTCAGGTACCAGGTTCGCGGGATCGACAGGTCTCCTGACGGCGGGTAGTACATGCAGGTTCCCTTGTCTTCACCGGAGGTGAAGAGCGCCCACGCGTCGGCCTCGCCCTCGGCCACCTCGAGCTCGATCATGTCGTCCGACGTGAACTCCTCGGTGATGGCCGGGGAGAGCTTGATCGGGTTGCTGTTCAGCAGGAGGGACAAGCCGAAGAGCAGGACTGCGGCGAGGGCCAGGGCGCCGGACCACCGGTAGCCGCGTTCGTGGGAGGGCCGCCGAGCGGACGGAACGGGGTACGGGCTCGGATGCTGAGGGGGATGGTTCACGCACGCAGTGTCCCAGAACCCTGTGACAGAGGAGAAAACGAGGGATCCGCGGGCCTTGCGACCTCGTCCGGCCCGAGCTGGGGACGCGTTCGGGTACACACGCGACGTGCCCGGGGCAGCTCACCCGTGGCCTCGGCCGAGACCCTTGTCAGGACCCCTCCGCGCGGGTTGACTCGGGGGCCCGGGACGGAGACCGCCGGGGGCCGCACCGCCGCGACGAAGGGACACGCCGATGTCCGCAGCATGGAACGCGTGGACTTGGGAGACCGATCCCGACACCCTGCGCCGGGACGTGGCCGTCGCGCACGAACGCTTCACCGGCTCCGGACGGCTCAGCGGCCGGGTCCGCCCGGTGGTGGGGGAGTCCTGGCGGCGCAGCGCCCTGCACGGGGTGGACCCCGACCGCACGCTGCCCCGCCTCGAACTCACCGGACCCACCCTGCACGCCCACCGCAGCGCCCACCCGGTCTCCGCTGCCATGCCCCTGCTGCGCCGTCTCCTCCTCGACACCGCGCCCGGACCGCAGATCGTGGCGGTCGGCGACGTCTCCGGCCGTCTGCTGTGGGTGGAGGGCGACCACCGCCTGCGCAGCAGCGCCGAGGCCATGCACTTCGTCGAGGGCGCCAACTGGCACGAGAGTTCGGTCGGGACCAACGCGCCCGGGGTGGCCCTCACCCTCGACCACGAGGTGCAGGTTTTCGCCAGCGAGCACTTCAGCCGGGGCGTCCAGCGCTGGAGCTGTTCGGCGGCGCCGCTGCACGATCCCGACACCGGTGCGCTCATCGGTGTCCTTGACCTCACCGGAGCGGACCACCTCGCCTCACCGCAGGCCCTGGCCCTGGTCAGGGTAGCCGCCACCGCCGCCGAAATGGAGATCCGGGCGCAGCGGACCAGCGGGATGCTCCCGGCGCCCCGCACGGAGGGGGACGCCGTCTCCCGGTCCGGTTCCGCTCCGGGCCCGGCCCGCCTGCGCGTCCTCGGCCGCGACCACGGACTGTTCGAGGCCGACGGGGAGACCGTCGAGCTCAGCACCCGCCACTCCGAGATCCTCCTGCTGCTCGCCCGCCACCCGTGCGGCCTGACCGGCCACGCCCTCGGCGCGCTGCTGCACGAGCGGGACGCCGCCCCGGTCACGGTCCGCGCGGAGATGTCCCGGCTGCGCCGCCTGCTGGGCTCGGGGTGGCTCGCCTCCCGCCCCTACCGGCTGTGCAGACCGCTCACCACCGACCTCGACGAGGTACGCCGCCACCTGACCGAGGGCGCCTACCGCCAGGCCGTCAACGTCTACGAGGGGCCCGTGCTGCCGCGCTCCGAGGCGCCGGGGGTGGCCGAGGCCCGCGAGGAACTCCAGGCCGAGGTGTGCGAGGTGCTCGCCACCGGCGCCGACCCCCAAACGCTCCTGACCTGGTCCGAACGGCCTGAGTGGCGCGAGGACCCCCGGGTCCTGACCGCCGCCCTGCGCGCCCTGGACACGGACTCACCCCGGCACGCCGCCCTGCGCGGGCGACTGCGCAGGCTCGGAGCCTGACCCCGGCTCGACTGCGACACGACCCCGCAGCGCCTGCGCCGCGCGCAACGTGGTCGCAACCTCCGTGCAACTAGCGTCACACCTCCCTGTTCCAGGAGCCGGGCAGGCGCCTCGGCGCCCCCGTGCAGCGACACAAGGAGGCACCCCACCATGGCGATCTACGCTCCTCCAGGTGAGTCCGGCAGCGTCGTCGAGTACGCGCCGCGCTACGAGAACTGGATCGGCGGCGAGTGGGTCAGACCGGTCAGGGGACGTTACTTCGAGAACCCCACCCCGGTCACCGGCCGGACCTTCACCGAGGTCGCCCGCAGCGGGGCCGAGGACGTTGAACTCGCCCTCGACGCCGCGCACGGCGCCGCGCCCGCCTGGGGCCGCACCCCGGCGGGCGAAAGGGCGCTCGTCCTCAACCGGATCGCGGACCGGATGGAGGAGCACCTGGAGCGGCTCGCGGTGGCCGAGAGCTTCGAGAACGGCAAACCGGTCCGCGAGTGCCTGGCCGCCGACATCCCGCTGGCCATCGACCACTTCCGGTACTTCGCCGGGGCCATCCGCGCCCAGGAGGGGCACAGCTCCGAGATCGACGCCGACACCGTCGCCTACCACTTCCAGGAGCCGCTGGGGGTGGTCGCCCAGATCATCCCCTGGAACTTCCCGATCCTCATGGCGGTCTGGAAGCTGGCCCCGGCCCTGGCGGCGGGCAACGCCGTGGTCCTCAAGCCCGCCGAGCAGACCCCGGCGTCCATCCTGGTGCTCGTCGACCTGATCGCCGACCTCCTCCCGCCCGGTGTGGTCAACATCGTGAACGGCTTCGGGGTCGAGGCGGGCAAGCCGCTGGCCTCCAACCCGCGCGTGCGCAAGGTCGCCTTCACCGGTGAGACCACCACCGGACGCCTGATCATGCAGTACGCCTCCGAGAACCTCATCCCGGTCACCCTGGAACTGGGCGGCAAGAGCCCGAACATCTTCTTCGCCGACGTGGCCGCCGAACGCGACGCCTTCTACGACAAGTCGCTGGAGGGGTTCACCATGTTCGCCCTCAACCAGGGAGAGGTGTGCACCTGTCCGTCCCGCGCCCTGGTCCAGGGCTCGATCTACGACGGCTTCATGGCCGACGCCCTGGAGCGGGTCGGCCGGATCAGGCAGGGAAACCCGCTGGACACCGAGACCATGCTGGGCGCCCAGGCCAGCAACGACCAGCTGGAGAAGATCCTGTCCTACGTCGACATCGGCCGCCAGGAGGGCGCACGGGTGCTCGCCGGAGGCGGTCGGGCCGAGATGGAGGGCGACCTCGCGGGCGGCTACTACGTCAGCCCCACCGTGTTCGAGGGCCAGAACAGCATGCGGATCTTCCAGGAGGAAATCTTCGGCCCCGTGGTCTCCGTGGCGCGATTCGACGACTACGCCGACGCCGTCAGGACCGCCAACGACACCCTGTACGGGCTCGGCGCGGGCGTGTGGTCCCGCAACGGCAACACCGCCTACCGGGCCGGTCGCGACATCCAGGCCGGGCGCGTGTGGGTGAACAACTACCACGCCTACCCCGCGCACGCCGCGTTCGGCGGGTACAAGCAGTCCGGGATCGGCCGCGAGAACCACAAGATGATGCTCGACCACTACCAGCAGACCAAGAACCTGCTGGTCAGCTACTCGGAGCAGGCTCAGGGGTTGTTCTGATGGACACCTCCGACGCGACGGCGGAGGGCGACGCGGCAGTGGAGCGGGTCGCGCTCACCGAGACGGCGGCGGCCCTGCTCCGGGAGCTCACCGCCGACCACGGACCGCTCATGTTCCACCAGTCCGGCGGCTGCTGCGACGGCAGCTCCCCGATGTGCTATCCGGTCGGGGAGTTCCGGACCGGCGCCTCCGACGTGCGCCTGGGCGACCTCGACGCCGGACTCCCCGACCCGGTGCCGGTGTGGATGTCGCGCTCCCAGTTCGAGCTGTGGAGGCACACGCACCTGACCATCGACGTCGTCCCCGGCAGGGGCTCCGGGTTCTCCGTGGAGGCCCCGACCGGCAACCGGTTCCTGATCAGATCACGCCTGATGACCGACGAGGAGGCGGAACAGCTGGAGTGAGGAGGCCGCGCCCCATGGGAAGGGCCGGGGCCGGAGGAACACTGTTCCTCCGGCCCCGGCCGCGTAGGCGCCTCCTCGCTACGAGGCTCCTCCGCCGCTCCTGCGCGACTCCTCGGCCCGCCGCTTGGCGTCCAGGCGGTCGGCGAGTTCGTCGGTGACCACGAGGTCCTGGCGGATACGCCCGGTCCGGTAACCCACCCGGGCCGCGATGTGACCGGCGACCGGGACGGTGACCACCTGGAAGAGGCCCACCAGGACCAGCGTGCCGATGCTGAAGATGCCGGTCTCCTCCTGCGGGAGCAGGCGCAGGGCGATGCCCACCAGGACCAGCAACAGGCCCAGGACCTGCGGCTTGGCCGCCGCGTGCATACGGGAGAGCAGGTCCGGGAAACGGATCAGGCCGACCCCGGCGACGAGGGAGAGCATGGCCCCGGCCAGGATGCACAGGATCGCGATCCAGTCGAGGACGTTGACGAGCTGCTCATTCACGACTTTCCCTCTCCTCCGTGGTCGCCGGGTGGATGGTGTCCTCCGGGCGGACGTGCTCCTCGGGACGCCGCGCGACGAACTTGGAGATGCTGATCGACCCGACGAAACCCAGCAGCGACAGCACCAGCAGGGTCGGCAGGATCGTGGGGTCCCGGAAGAAGGCCGCGTAGGCGCCGAGCCCGGTCAGCGACGAGGCCAGCAGGACGTCGACGGACAGCGCCCGGTCCAGGATGCTCGGCCCCAGGAGGAGCCGGGCGGTGCCCAGCAGCGCGGCCACGCCGAGCAGGACGGCGATGATGACCCACAGCGTGTTCACGGGCTCTCCTTCCCGGCGGCCTTGGCGGCCTCCAGGTCGGCGATGTTCTCGCGGGTGCCGAGTGCTCGCACGATCCGCTCCTCCAGGTTGAGGATGTCCACCTTGGCCTCCTCGGCCTCGGCCTCGCTCTCCGCGCCCAGGACGTGTACGTAGAGGATGTGCTCGGGCTGGGCCACCTCGACGATGACGCTGCCCGGAATCACTGAGACGGTGATCGAGGTGCACACGAGCATCAGGTCCGAGTCGGTGCGCAGCCGCACCGCCACCACCGAGCTCTTCACCGGCGGTCCCGGGCGGAACACCTGGACCGTCACCTGGAAGCTGGCGACGGCCATCTTCCACAGGACGTAGAAGAACATCCGCACGCCCTGCACCGGCCAGAACCGGAATCCCGGAACGATCGGCGGAAGCGGGAAGACCATCATGATCACCACGGAAACCGTGAAGCCGAGGAGCGCGACGCCCAACGACTCCGTGCGCAGCTGGAAGCCGTTGAAGAGCAGCATCCACACCACGGTCATCCCGAGGGCGACCGGGATCTGCACCTTGCCCAGGCGGTGGCGGACCGCCCGCACCCCCAGGTTCTTCCTGGTCTTCAGGTCGTTCACTGTGAACCTCCGACTCCGAGGACCGCCTCGATGTAGGGCGTCTGGGCGATCAGCTCGACCGCCGCGTTCGAGGAGTAGGCGATGAGCGGACCGGCGAACACGGTCATGGCCAGCCCGAACGCGACCAGCGCGATCGTGGCCCCCACCATGCTCTTCGGCAGGACCACCGAGGTCACCACGGGGGTGGCCGCGGTCGTGGTGTTACCGAGGCGGGAGGACGGGCCGACCGCCTCGCCGGACGGGCCGAGCGCCGCCGTCGAACTGTCGTCGACCTCGGTGTCGTCCAGCACGGTGCCGGGCTCGGCCACCATGCCCTCGGACGGGGTCCGCCAGAACGCGTAGTTCCAGACCCGGGCGATGACGTAGAGGGTGAGCAGGCTCGTCAGGACCGAGGCGCCGACCAGCGTGTAGGCGAGCGGGGTGCCCGCGTCCACACCGGCCTGCATCAGGCCGATCTTGCCGAGGAAACCGGACAGCGGCGGGATGCCGCCCAGGTTCATCGCGGGGATGAAGAACAGGATGGCGAGCATCGGCGCGATCTTGGCCAGACCACCCAGATGGTCCAGGGAGGTGGACCCGCCCCTGCGTTCGATCAACCCCGTGACCAGGAACAGCGTGGTCTGCACGGTGATGTGGTGCGCGATGTAGAAGACCGCGCCCGCCATGCCCAGCTCGCTGCCCAGCGCCACACCGAACACCATGTAACCGATGTGGCTGATCAGGGTGAACGACAGTAGTCGCTTGATGTCCGTCTGCGCCACGGCGCCCAGGATGCCCATGATCATCGTGGCCAGGGCCACCCACATGAGTAGGTCGTTGAGCTGTGTGCCGGGGAAGAGGAGGGTCTGCGCCCGGATGATCGCGTACACGCCGACCTTGGTCAGCAGGCCCGCGAACACCGCGGTGACCGGGGCCGGTGCGGTCGGGTAGGAGTCCGGGAGCCAGGCGGCCAGCGGGAAGACCGCCGCCTTGATGCCGAACGCCAGCAGCAGGATCACCTGGAGGACCAGCGCCAGCTCCGAGGAGATCTCGGGGAGGCGCTCGCCCAGCTGGGCCATGTTCACCGTGCCGGTCGCGCCGAAGATCAGCGCGATGGCGATGAGGAACAGCACCGAGGAGACCAGCGAGACCACCACGTAGATGGCGCCCGCCCGCATCCTCGACTGTGTGCCGCCGAGCGTCAGCAGCACGTAGCTGGCGGTCAGCAGGATCTCGAAGCCCACGTACAGGTTGAAGAGGTCACCGGCGAGGAAGGCGTTGGAGACACCCGCCACCAGGATCAGGTAGGTCGGCTGGTACACCGACAGGGGTGCCACCTCGGCCTTGCCCGCCATCCCCTGGCCGATGGAGTACACCAGCACGGCCAGCGTGATCGCCGCCGACACCGTCACCATCAGCGCGGACAGCCGGTCGGCGACCAGCGTGATGCCGATCGGGGTGTCCCAGCCGCCCACCTGGACGGCCTGCGGGCCGAACATGTCGGCGCCCACCATCAGCGCGGCACCGATCAACAGCACCAGCGCCAGACTGATGACGCTCAGCCACTGCTGGACCCTGGGCCAGCGGATGCCGAGGGCCAGCTTGACCCCGGCCGCGAAGAGCGGCAGCACCACCGGCAGGGGAATGAGGTAGTGGAGGATGCCTGAGAAGTAGTCCCATCCCATGGTCAGTCGTTCCCTTGCAGCTCGCTGTCCTCTGCACGAGCCAGGCGTTCCCGCTCTGCCCGCATGGTCTGGCTCGCCTGGCGCCGCTGCGAACGGATGCGGCGGCGCAGTTCACGCCACAGCTCGCGTTCGGCGGCGCGGTCGGCGCGCCGGTGCTCACGCAGTCGCTTGCGTCCCAGCCGGATGCGGCCGCGCAGCTCCGTCACCTGGTTGACCATGCTCTGCTGGCGGTCGGTCAGGCGGCGCACGGTCTCCTCGGAGCGCTCGTCGCCATGGCCGTCCTCGGCCTCGACCTCGAACCTGGCCAGCTCGGCCTGGGCCGCCGCGATCTCCGCCTTGATGCGGGCCTGCTCGGCCAGCTCCTGGGCGTCGGCCGCGGCGATGGTCGCCTGGAGTTCGGCGCGCTGGCGGCGGATGTCCGCCCGCAGCCGTCGGCGTTCCTGGATGAAGCGCTGCCGCACGGCGCGGCGGCCCTCACCCTGCACGATCCGAAGGTCCTCGGCGTCGTCCTGGACCTCGTCGTTGCCCTCGAGCTGCCAGCTCCGGTAGGCCAGGGCCAGCAGGAACGCGGTGATGCCGAGGGTGATGACGATCGCCGTCAGGATCATCGCCTGCGGTAGCGGGTCGGTCATCTCGTCGTTGGTCGGCGTGAACCACAGGACCGGCGGGCCGCCGGCCTGCCCGGCCATGGCCAGGATCATCAGGTTGACGCCGTTGCTCATCACGATGAAGCCCAGCAGCACGCGGGTCAGGCTGCGCTCCAGCAGGAGCACGACACCCACCGCGACCAGGACACCGATGACGAGGACGAGGGTCAGGCTTGGTGACTCGTTCACGAGGTGACCTCCTCGGCGCGGGCGGCGGTTCCGGGCGCGGAGCCCTCCTCCGCGTGCGCGGCGTCCCGTTCGATCTGTTCGTCGATGCGGGCGCCGAGGCTGCGCAGGATGTCCAGGATCAGTCCGATCACCAGCAGGTACACGCCGATGTCGAAGAACAGCGAGACCGTGATGTGCGGACTGCCGAGGAGCCCGAGGTTGATGTACCAGTCGCCTCCGGCGAGCACGTCGCCGCCGAAGATCGCACCGGCCAGGCCGGTACCGGTGGCCAGGGCCAGACCGGCGCCGATGAGGGCGCCCGGCTGCACCCACGCCGTGGCGTACAGCTCGAACCTGCCGCCCGCGAGGTAGCGGACGATGAACGCCAGGCCCGCAACGATGCCGCCGGCGAAACCGCCGCCGACGTCGGTGTGGCCGGTGAGCAGCAGGTACACCGAGATGACCATGATCACCGGGAAGAGGAAGCGCGAGACCACCTCGAAGATGAGCGACCGGCGTTCGGTCGGCAGGCTCTCGGCACCCGGCAGCCACGTGCGGTTCCACTGCGGCTTGACGTGCATGTTCTGCGGGGCGACCGCGAGGTTGCCCAGGTCCAGCTTGCCGTGCCCGTTGGTGGGCTCCGGGGCGCTGGTGACGGACAGGGCCATCACACCGCCCGGGGCCTTGCGGGGCTGGGCCCGGCGGCGGACGAACATCAGGCTGGCGACACCGGCGGCCGCGGCGGCGAGCACCGAGATCTCACCCATGGTGTCCCAGGCACGGACGTCGACCAGCAGCACGGAGATGATGTTGTAGCCCCCCGCCTCCTCGGCGGCGGCCGGGTAACCCTCCGAGATGGAGGGCTCCTGACGGCCGGCGAGGGCGAACCACGTCATGGTGGCCACCATCAGACCCGTGGCCACACCGATCGTCATGTTCCAGATCCGGCGGCCCTTGAGGGCCGGTGCCGAGAAGTGGGACGGGAAGCGGCGCAGCACCAGGACGAAGACCACCAGGCTGACGGTCTCGACGAGGAACTGGGTGAGCGCGATGTCCGGGGCGCCCTGCAGGTAGAACAGGGCGGCCACGCCGTACCCGCCGATACCGACGAGGATCACCGCGAACAGGCGGCGCCGCACGAACAGGATCAGCAGGCAGGTGATCACGACGATCAGGGCCGGGATGACCTGGACCGGGGTGTCCCAGAGGCGGAGCTCGGGCTTGGGTCCGGACCAGATCTGGCCGGTGATCATCGGGATGCCGGCGGCCACCACCAGGACGATCAGGATCGTGCCGAGGTAGACCGGCAGCGAACCGCGCTGCGTGCTACCGGTGACCTGGAGGGCCAGGTTCTCCAGTCCGGCGAGCATCCGCCGGTAGTTGCGCTCCGGATTGACGAAGGCCAGGCGGGTGCCCAGCCACACCACCCGGTTGCGGAAGTAGAAGAGCACCAGACCGCCGAGCACGCAGACCGCGGACAGAAGGAGCGGCAGCTCCCAGCCGTGCCACAGGGCGAGGTAGCTCTGGTACGTCTCGTGTTCCCCCATCGGGACGGTGTCGGCGTAGACCGCGAAGAGGGGGTCGGCCCAGTAGGAGAGGAGACCGCCGAACAGGCTCAGCGCAGCCAGGATCACGGCCGGGGCGAGGAAGAGCGCACCGGGGGCGTGGACCGGGGTGGGCTGGACGCCCTCCTTGTCGAAGAAGGCGCCCCACATGAAGCGGAGGCTGTAGGCGACCGTGAAGGTCGAGCCCAGGACCAGACCGGCCAGGACCACGGTGTCGAGCGTTCCGCCGTGGGTGTAGGCGCCGAAGGCCAGTTCCTTGGCGGCGAAGCCCGCGGTGGGAGGCAGACCCGCCATGGAGGCCATGGCCACGATCGAGACCCAGTAGGTGGTGGGCATGGACCGGCGCAGGCCGGACAGCTCACGCAGGTCCCGTGTCCCTGTGCTGTGGTCGACGATGCCGACCACGAGGAACAGCGGGGCCTTGAACAGTGAGTGCGCGACCAGCATGGCCAGACCCGCGAGGGCGGCGGCGCGGGTCCCCGTGCCCAGCAGGGCGATGAGGAACCCGAGCTGGCTGATGGTGCCGTAGGCCAGGACCAGCTTGAGGTCGTACTGGCGCAGGGCCTTCCACCCCGCGAGGACCATGGTGACCACACCGAAGAACAGGGCCATGCCCTGCCAGACGGGCACGTCCCCGAACGCGGGGGTGAGACGCGCGACCAGGTAGACGCCGGCCTTGACCATCGCCGCGGCGTGCAGGTAGCCGGACACCGGGGTGGGTGCCTGCATGGCGGCGGGCAGCCACAGGCTGAACGGGAACAGCGCCGACTTGGACATGGCGCCGATCATGATCAGCACCAGGGCCCAGGTGACCACGGGGCCCGTGGCGGGCGGATCGGCGACGATCTCGGAGATCACGTAGGTCCCGGCGGTCTCGCCGAGCATGATCATGCCGACGAGCATGGCCAGACCGCCGAAGGTGGTGACGGTCAGCGCCGTCATCGCCGCTCGGCGGCTCTCCTTCATCTCGGCGTTGTGGCCGACGAGGAGGTAGGAGAAGACCGTGGTCAGCTCCCAGTAGATGAAGAGCTGGATGAGGTCGTCGGCCAGCACGAGGCCGAGCATGGCCCCGGCGAAGGCGACGAACACACCGGCGAAGCGCCCGATGCCGGGCTCGGAGTCGTTGAAGTAACGCGCGCAGTAGATCAGGATCAGCGTGCCCACGCCGGCGGCGATGAGCGTCATGACCAGGCCGAGGGCGTCCATGTAGAGGCCGAGCCGGAGCGAGAACTGGGGTGCCCACGCGACGGACTCGGAGAGGCTCTCGCCATTGAGGATGGCGGGGAGCTGGAAGAAGGCCCACACGGTGGCCAGACCCGGAACGATCGCGAGCGCGTAGAAGCCGTTACGGCCCCAGAGGCGCACCAGTAACGGTGCGACCGCAGCTGTGATGAAATGCGCGACCAGCACTGTTGTCAATGCGCCCCTCCCGGACCGGTCCGGGCCCACCCGGGTGTTCGGGCGGACGTCCACGCCCCCGCAGCAAACAACTCCGCCACAACCGGATCGGTGGACGGGGTGTCGTTACCGTTTTGAGGGGGCATGGATTAACTTGAACTTGCGTGCGCAAGCTATTTAATAGCTAGACTACACAAACGTCAAACCTCCGCGCGGGTCGAGGACCCGCGTCACTGCCCAGCCTGCGAGGACCGTTTCGTGCCCGACGAGACCCCCGAGCCCTGTTCTGATCAGCAGGAATCACCCGAGCCCAACGCTGCCGAACTCGAGGAGTTCCAGCGTGTGTGGACCGAACTGATCAACGCCGCGCTCCATGCCCGATCGCGGGGCGGGCACGGGCATCGCGGTGCCGAAGAACTCACCCTGACACAGTCGTTGCTGATGGAAGCGGTACGCGGCATGGACCAACCCAGTGTCGGTGCGGTTGCTCACATCGTCGGCGTGTCGTCCCCTTCGGCCACCCGGATGATCCAGCAACTGGAGCGCAAGGGGATGATGGCCCGGCGCCGCTCCGAGCGTGACGAACGCAGCACCGTGGTCGCCATCACGGACGAGGGCGAGCGGGTCCTGGCCGAGCGGCGCAAGTACATGGAGCGCAAACAGCGCCAGGTCTTCGACGCGATAAGGCCGTCCCTGCGGCCGGTGGTCCTCGACGTCCTGCGTGACCTGCGCGAAGCCATAGACGACACCTGACTGTCGCCCGCTCCTCGCCCGGCCCGAGCCCGGCCCGAGCCCGCTCCTCGCCCGCCTCTCGCCCGGCCCGAGCCCGCTCCGGACTGGACTCGAGGCCCGGTCTGCCCGTGGCAGATCTGCCCCGGGCCGAAAAGGTGGAGGTCACAGCTCTCCCCGGCCCAATCTGGGACCACCGGCCGGAACGGACACGCGGTCCGTTCCACGGACGCCGGACCGAGGAGAGCTCATGCCGATCCACCAACAGCTCGTCGCGGAGCACCCGCCGAGCGGAACCTTCGACGACCAACTGGCCGCCCGCCTCCTGCGGAGCCGCGTGGTGCTCCTGGGAACCCAGGTCGACGAGGAGAGCGCAAACCGAGTCTGCGCCCAGCTCCTCCTGCTCGCCGACGAGGACCCGCACCGGGACATCACCCTGGCGATCAACAGCCCCGGGGGAGTGGTCTCCGCCGGGCTCGCCATCTACGACACGATGAACTTCGTCCCCAACGACGTGTCCACCCTGGTCATGGGGTTCGCCGCGAGCATGGGCCAGTTCCTGGCCTGCACCGGCGCGCCCGGAAAGCGGTACAGCCTGCCGCACGCCCGGATCATGATGCACCAGCCGTCCGGGGGCCTGGGCGGTACGGCGGCCGACATCGCCATCCAGGCCGAGAACCTCGCGCACACCAAGCGGACCATGATCGAGCTGATCGCCCGGCACAGCGGCCAGAGCGAGGAGACCATCGCCCGGGACCAGCACCGGGACGCCTGGTTCACCGCCGAGGAGGCGCGGGACTACGGGTTCATCGACCACGTGGTGGCGTCGGTCGACCAGATGGAGGGCGCGATGCGCCTGGGCCGGGGATCGACCGGCTTCGGCGCGCGGACGGGGGGCACCAGATGAGCGGGCGCTACACGGTGCCGATGGTCGTCGAGCGGACCCCGAGTGGCGAGCGCTCGTTCGACGTGTTCAGCAGGCTGCTGTCCGAACGCATCATCTTCCTGGGCACGCCGGTCGACGACGACGTGGCCAACGTGGTCATGGCGCAGATGCTCCACCTGGACTACGAGAGCCCTGACCTGGACATCCAGCTGTACATCAACTCGCCGGGCGGCTCCAACACCGCGCTCACGGCCATCTACGACACGATGAGCTTCGTCCGGGCGGACGTGGCCACGGTGTGCATGGGCCAAGCAGCCTCCGCTGCGGCGGTGCTGCTCGCCGCCGGCGCCCCCGGCAAACGGGCGGCGCTGGAGCACTCCCGGGTGCTGCTGCACCAGCCGTCCACGGAGGGGCGGGGTGAGGCAGCTGACCTGGAGATCCAGGCCGCGGAGATCCTGCGGGTCCGATCCCAGGTGGAGGAGATCCTGTCGCGGCACACCGGGCAGACCCAGGAGCGGCTGCGGGCCGACACCGACAGGGACAAGATCTTCACGGCCCAGCAGGCGCGGGAGTACGGGCTGGTGGACGGGGTCATCACCACTCGGGAGCTGAGGCCCTCGGTCGCCGCCTGAGGTCGGGGGTGCGGCCCCGGGCCTGAGGGCCCGGGGCCGCTGGCAGCGCGCGGCTTGGGATGGGCCGGACGCGATGCCGTCCATGAGCGGGGGATGAGAGAGGTTCGGTGGGTCAGGCCGCCAGGGACACCACGCCGTCGCGGCGGCCCGGCGCGACGGGTGACGTGAACACGCCACCGAGACCGCTCCGGACGAGTCTGCCGGAGACCTCCGTGACGGACACGCGGTTGACGACCTGGTTGGGCACGGGGGCCGGACGGCGGGTGGCCGCACCGTACCGGGTGAGGAGGGTACGCCGGTGGAGTTCGCCGAACACGTCGACGATGCTCAGGCCCAGGGAACGGTAGATCGCGGCGAGGACCTCCGAGGAGGCCTCCTTGCGTCCGCGTTCGACCTCCGACAGGTAGGGGAGGGAGACCTGGGCGTCCTCTGCCACCTCGCGCAGGGTGCGGCCCTGTTCCACACGGGTGCGGCGGAGCAGGTCACCGATGAGGTCGCGCATCAGGGGCTCATCGGGGCGCGCCCGGGAGCGATCCCCCTCGCGGGCCTCGTCCAGCGTGCGCAGGACGCCTTCGGACATCGGTGCCTCCCGTGTTGCCGTGTCCTGACCCTTCGAGCCTACGCCGCGGGAGCGCGGTAGTGGGAGGGGTTCCGGTGGCCTTATGCGGACGGCAGAACCCGGACGAACGCCTACGGAGCGGGCGGAGCGGTGCGCCTCCGTGTTGGCACGGAGGCCCGGTGCACGGAGACCCGGAGCACACGGAGACCCGGTGACCGTGGGCCCCACAGACAGCCCGTCCGCGGCCCCGTACTCCCTCGCCCGGCTGTGGGCGGCCACAGCCGGATCGGTCCTGCCCTCGGCCCGGGCGCCGTGCGGAGCGGGACTCGGAACCTGGTCGTCCCCGGCGATCGTTGCGCCCTGCTGCACCACGTCTCGAAGTGCACAAACGGGGGCAAAACCTTTGCCTTGTCCGGTGTCCACGGCCTTCGGAGCGGGAACGTGGAGGACGCGTCTACCTTGGGGAGGGCTCGTGGAGATCACTGGAATCATCACCGCGATCATTGTTGGTCTGATCATCGGTGCGCTCGGACGTCTCATCGTTCCCGGCAAGCAGCACCTGCCCATCTGGCTGACCCTGCTCCTGGGCATCGTCGCAGCCTTCATCGGTGGCTGGATCGCGAGCCTCTTCACGGGGTTCTGGCTGTTCGTGCTGATCGTCCAGGTCCTGGTCGCCGCGGCGATCGTGTACCTCGCGGACGGCATGTACTCCAAGAACACCAGAACGGCCTGATCCGCCGCCAAGCGACGCGACCCGAGGCCGCCGCCTCAGCCCGAGGCCACCGGACGCGATCCGGTGGCCTCGACCACGCGCACCGTCCGCCCCGAGCCAGCTGAGGTCTGCGCCGCCTCGAGGACGGCCACGACCTCCCGGCCGAACCGCACGTCACACGGGTCCCCGGCGCCTCCCCGGATCTGTGCCAAGAGGCGGTCGACGGCCGACCCGAATGCCTCCGAGGCGCTCCGGTCACCGCCCGGAACCGAGCGCCACCCGTGTTCGCCGTAGAGGTCCACGGAGAAGGCCCCCGCCTCCGGGGCGGCGTCCAGCGTCACCGACAGCGAACCCACCGCCCCACTCGCGTGCCGGGTGAGCACGTGCATGCTGTCCCGTGGGCCCGGTACCGCGGTGACCTCCTCGACCGGGCCCAGAACGGGCAGCACCACCGAGAGCACGTGCGGGCCCACGTCCCACAGCCCGCCCCTCTCCCGGCGCCAGGGCGAGGCCCCGTAGGGGTTGCCCGGCTGGAAGATCGACGCGAACAGGGTCGCCCGCACACCGTCCCAGCCGCCGTCGTCCGCCGCCTGGCGCAGGAAGTCGTTCACCGATTCGGAGAAACGGCTGGTGAAGAAGACCACCGAGGCCAGACCGCGCGCCTCGGTCTCGGCGACGACCGCGTCCGCCGCCTCCACGGAGAGGGCGAGCGGTTTGTCCAGCAGCAGGTGCTTCCCCGCCCTGGCCGCGCGCAGGGCCAGGTCGCCCTGGACGTCCGGGGGGAGGGCGATCGCGACGGCGTCGACGTCGGCGAGCAACGCGTCCACGTCCTCGTAGGCCCGCGTGCCGAGCCCGTCGGCCAGCTCCGCCGCCTTGGCGGGGTCGCGCCCCCACACTCCGACCAGAGTGGTCTGCGGATGCGCGGCCAGCGCCGCGCCATGGGTCTGCCTCGCCCAGAAGCCAGTGCCCAACAGTCCGAACCGCACTCCCATGGACCCTCCCGGTGTCTGTGGTCTCGCACCCGCCCCCGCAACCCTGGCTCACGGGAAGGTTCCCAGCAAGACCCCGCCCCACATTGGCCGCCGTTGCGCCGTGGAGGCTGTGTGGGGGCTCTCCGAAGTGGCCAGGTCCGGACGCACGGACCTGGGGCGCCTTCCGGAGTGGCCAGGTCCGGACGCGCGGACCTGGGGCGCCTTCCGGAGTCCTCACTGGTCAAGCGGGCTCTCTCCCGAAACAGTCCGCTTCGCGGAGCCCTGGCCGCCCCGTGAAACTCCTGGTGGAATCCTCCGGTCTCGACCATCATGGGCAACTGTGAGCACGGGGACCGGTCCGGCCAGCGGGAACGTCGGCGGCCTGGAGACCGCCCGGTGCGCGTGATCGCCACGAAGGGGGCCAACCCGTGGACACCGACCAGATGAAGGACACTCCCCGGTACACCGTCCGATCCGACTTCGAGGGGCCGGAAGAGGCCCACGACTGGATGCGCGTCCACATGGACTCCCTGCGGGCCTGCGCACACTGGGCCGAGCAGGAGTCCGGGACGGTCGGCGACCGGTCCCCCGAACTCCTCGCGGCGGGGCTGCGTGCGGCCCGCGCGCTCGGTGACAGGGGTCTGGAGGCCTGGGTCCGCCACCTCCGGGGCCTGGCCCTGCTCGACTCCGGGGACCTGGAGGGCGCCGACCAGGAGTTCGTCGCCTCCCTCATGCTGGCCGAGGTCCATGGCGACGACCGGGCCCGCGCAGCGTCCCTGGAGGCCCGCGGTGTCGTCGCCCAGCGGGACCGGCGCGACCAGGAGGCGCTGGACCTGTTCGACCTGGTCGAACCGCTCCGGGACCCGAAGGGCCGTCCTCGGGGGACGGCCGTGTTGGACCTCCTGCGCGGACGGTCCCTGGTGACCCTGGGCCGCTTCGACCACGCCCTGGAACGGCTGGACGCGGCCCGGGAGGTGTTCGCCCCGTCCGGCGGAGGGGCGGTGGACGAGGTCAACCTGGCCAGGGTCCGGCTGGAGCGGGGCCGGGCGCTCAACGGCAAGCGCCGTGGTGAGGAGGCCCGCGACGAACTGGAGCTGTCCCTGGCCGGGTTCGAGGCCCGGGGCCACACCGTGCAGATGGCCCGGGTCCGCGAGGCGCTCGCCGGGGTGACGCAGCTGGCCGGAGAGAAGAACTGGATGGACCACCTGCTGGAGGCGGAACGGCTCTACCGCGAGATCGGCAGCGAGGCCGAGGCTGAGCGCATCCGCTCGTTCCTGCCCCGGGACCGTTCCCCCGGAGGGTGACGCGGCGAGTGCTGACGGTCTGCGGCAGGCCGAGGACGTCCTCCCCACGGCCGGGTGTGACGCCCCGGCGCCCCGGGCCGCTCAGCTCAGGCGGCGGGCTCCCGCCGAGGGTAGGGCGCTGAAGACCACCGGTTCGGCGAATCCGCGCTCCGCGAAGGCAGCCCGGACCGCCTTGTCGCAGTCCTGCGCGCCCTCGGCCTCCACCAGGGCGATGACGCAGCCGCCGAAGCCGCCGCCGGTGATCCGCGCTCCCAGCGCCCCCGAGGACAGGGCCGCCGCCACCGCCGTGTCCACCTCGGGAACGCTCACCTCGAAGTCGTCCCGCAGGGAGGCGTGCGAGGCGGTGAACAGCGGACCCGCCTCGCGGGGACGACCAGCCCTGAAGAGCGCCACCGTCTCCAGGACCCGGGCGTTCTCGGTGACCACGTGCCGCACCCGGCGGCGGACCATCGGATCAGGGAGCGCGGCCAGCGCCCCTGGGAGGTCCTCGACACAGACGTCCCGCAGCGCCCCGACCCCCAGGGCGCGGGCGGCCTCCTCACAGGAGCGGCGCCGCTCGGCGTAGGCACCCTCGACCAGCCGACGCGGGGCCCGGGTGTCCACCACCAGCAGCGACAACCCGTGCGCTGCCGGGTCGAACGGGACCTGCTCGGTCTCCAGCGAACGGCAGTCCAGGAACAGCGCCCGACCCTGGTCGGCCAGCATGACCGCGGACTGGTCCATGATCCCGCAGGGCATCCCCACGAAGTCGTTCTCCGACCGCTGGGCCAGCCGTGCGACCTCGGCCGGGGCCGGGCCCGACCCGTACAGGCCGGTGGCGGCCAGGATCGTCGCGCAGCAGACCGCCGCGGACGTGGACAGTCCGGTCCCGGTGGGGATGGCGCTCTCCACCAACAGGTCCAAGCCGCCGATTCGGTACCCCTCGTCGGCCAGGACCCACAGCGCGCCCGCCTGGTAGGCGGCCCAGCCGGGCACCGTGCCGGGGGAGAGGTCGGCCAGCCGCGCCTCGAAGGTGTCGGGGAACTCCCGTGACCGCAGCCGCACCCGGTCGTCCGGGCGGCGCGCGGCGGCCACGGTCAGCGCGTGGGGCAGGGCGATGGGGAGTGCGAAGCCGTCGTTGTAGTCGGTGTGCTCGCCGATGAGGTTGATCCGCCCCGGCGCGGTCCACACCCCCTCCGGTTCCGCACCGAAGGCTCTTCGGAACTCCGTCGCGACACCGTTCACCGGGAGACCTCCCCGGCGCGGGCGAACGCCCACGCGTCCGCCACGATCTCGTCCAGGCCGCGTGAGGGCTCCCAGCCCAGCTCCTGACGGGCCCGTTCGACTCCGGCCACCAGTACGGCCGGGTCACCGGCCCTCCTGGGCCCCTCCACCACCGGAACCGGGTGTCCCGTGACCCGCCGTACGGCGGCCAGGACCTCGCGCACCGAGGAGCCGCCGCCTCCGCCCAGGTTGAACACCCGGTGGGTTCCGGGCACCACGTGCTCCAGCGCTCTCAGGTGGGCGTCGGCGAGGTCGGCCACGTGCAGGTAGTCACGGACGGCGGTGCCGTCCGAGGTGGGGTAGTCGGTACCGAACACCGTGGCGTGCGGGACCTCCCCGGAGGCCACCCGGAGCAGGTTCGGGATGAGATGGGTCTCGGGGTCGTGGCGTTCGCCGAAGCCCAGGTGGGCCCCGGCCACGTTGAAGTAGCGCAGGCTCACCGCCCCCAGCCCGTGTGCCCGCGCCCACCCGGCCAGCATGTGGTCGACGGCGAGCTTGCTCGCCCCGTAGGGGTTGGTGGGCATCGCTGGGTCGGTCTCCCGCAGCGGCGCGTCCGAGGGCGGGTCGCCGTAGGTGGCGGCGGTGGAGGAGAACACCAGACGGCGCACACCGTGGGTCCGCGCGGCCTCCAGCAGGGCCAGGGTGCCGCCCACGTTGGTGTCCCAGTACGGTCCCGGATCCTCGACGGACTCGCCGACCAGGGACCTCGCGGCCAGGTGCACCACGCCGTCGAAGGTCGGGTCGAGCACGTCGGCGGCGGCCCGCAGGTCCGCCTCGACCAGGGTCGCGCCCGGGTGGACCGCGTCCCGGTGTCCGGCGTGCAGCGCGTCGAGCACGGTGACCTCGTGCCCGGCGTCGGTCAGGAGCGCCGTGACGACGCTGCCGACGTAACCGGCACCGCCGGTGACGAGGAGTTTCACGGTTCAGACCTCTCGGAGTCGTCGGGCTGTGGTCTCGGGGGCCACGTCGTTGCTGAACACGCCCGCGCCGGACTCGGTCCCGGCCAGGTACTTGAGTCTGCCCGGGGCGCGGCGCACGGAGAACAGTTCGAGGCGCAGGCGGGCCAGCCCGCGCGCCTGCGGGTCGTGGGCGGGGGCCTGGTGCCAGGCCGAGATGTAGGGCAGCGGGGTGTCGTACAGCCGGTCCGCCCGGGCGAGGAGGTCGGCGTAGAGCTCGGCGAGGGCGGTGCGCTCGCCGGAGTTCAGGGCGGGCAGGTCGGGCACGGCGCGGTGCGGGTAGACGTGGACCTCAACGGGCCAGCGCGCCGCCTCGGGGACGAAGGCCGTCCAGTGCTCGTTGCGCAGCACCACACGGGGTCCGGCGCTCTCGGCGGCCAGGATGTCGGCGAACAGGTCGCCCCCGGTCTCCGCGCGGTGCCGCCGCGCGGAGTCGAGGTCGCGCTCGGCCCGGGGGGTGACGAAGGGGAGCGCGTAGATCTGCCCGTGCGGGTGGTGCAGGGTCACGCCGATCTCCGGTCCCCGGTTCTCGAAGACGTACACGTGCGCGACCTCGGGCCGGGCGGACAGTTCCTCGGTGCGGTCCGCCCAGGCGTCGACGATCGTGCGGACGCGACGGGGGCCGAGGGCGGCGAGCGAGGTGTCGTGGTCGGAGGAGAAGCAGACCACCTCGCAGCGCCCCTCGGAGCCGCTGAGGGCGGGGAAGCGGTTCTCGAAGACCGCGACGTCGTAGGAGGCCGCGGGCACCTCGGTCAGGCGGTCGCCGTGGGAGGGGCACAACGGGCACTCGTCGCTGGGTGGCAGGTGGGTGCGGTTCTGGCGGTGCGCGGCGATGACCACCCACTCGCGTCGGAGCGGGTCCCAGCGCAGTTCGGAGCCGGAGGCGGTGGGCGGCAGGTCGCGGCGGTCCGGGACCTCCTCGCGGACGCCGCCCTCCTCGTCGTAGTAGATGATCTCGCGGCCGTCGGCCAGCCGTGTGGCGGTCTTCCTCATCCGTGCTCCCGGGGGACGTCGGTGACCACGAGGCGGCCCACGCGGTCCTGGAGGGTCTCACGTGCGGTGGGGGTGATCCGGGTGTCGGTGACGAGCACGTCGCAGCGGTCCAGAGGGGCGATGGTGCTGATCCCGACGGTGCCCCACTTGGTGTGGTCGGCGGCGACCACGAGGGTCGCGGCCGCCTCCACCAGGGCCCGGTTGGTCTCGGACTCCATCAGGTTGGGTGTGGTGAACCCGGCCCGTTCGTGGATGCCGTGGACGCCCAGGACCAGGGTGTCCAGGTTGACCCCGCGTACGGAGGCCAGGGCCATGGGGCCCACGAGGGCGTCCGAGGGGGTGCGGAAGCCGCCGGTGAGCGCCACGGTCTGGTCGGTGCGCTCGGAGCGGTACAGGACCTCGGCCACGTGGATCGAGTTGGTGATGACGGTCAGCCCGGGGGTCTCCCGCAGGTACTCGGCGACCAGAGCGGTGGTGGTCCCAGCGGACAGTCCCACGGCGCTGTGTGGTTCGACCAGACCGGCGACGGCCCTGGCGATCGCGTGTTTCTCCTCGGACTGGAGCGTGGACTTCGCCTCGAACCCGGGCTCCGTGGTGCGGGCGCCCTCGGGCGCGACGGCGCCCCCGTGGACCTTGACCAGTGATCCCCGGTGTTCCAGGGCGTCGAGGTCGCGCCGGATGGTCATGTCTGACACGGCGAGGGCGTCGACCAGATCGGTGACGCGGACGCCGCCGTCCCGTCGGACCTGTTCGAGGATCAGCTCCCGCCGTTGCGCGGCCAGCATCCGGCCCTCCGATGGTCGGAAATGTGTGTTCTTGTTTATTTAAGGTGCCTTGTGGGTCTCTCTACTGTCAATGGGGTGACCTGTCTGAAGGAATCTGTTGGTTTCCGTCCGGGTTCGTTCACCTGGTCGGCTCTGGCCAACTGGGGTTGGCCCTCGTTCCCCTTCCGGGCGGGCCGGTGTGAGGTGAGCTGGACCAGCAGCACCGCGCCGATCGCGGCGAGGGCACCCGCCCCCTGCACGGGGGTGAGGGTCTCGTCGAGTACGAGGAACCCCAGGAGGGTGGCGGTGAGCGGACTGGCGAAGGACAGGAAGGACACCGCCAGCGCGGGCAGCCGCTCCAGGCCCCGGAACCAGACCACGTAGGAGAGCAGGGCGCCGACCAGTCCCAGGTAGGTGTATCCGGCCAGGTTGGCGGCGTTGAGGCTTGGGGGCAGGCCCTCCAGGAGCAGGGTGGGGGGAAGCAGGACCAGCCCGCCCGCGGTGAGCTGCCAGCCGGTGGCGCCCAGCAGGCTCACCCCCTCAGGACGCCCCCAGCGCTTGGTGAGCACGAGGCCGGTGCCCATGGACACGGCGGCGGCCAGACCCGCCAGGACCCCCACGGGGGCCAGGCCGGTCTCTGGGCCCGCCACGAGCAGTCCCACGCCGAAGGCCCCGAGCAGGCAGGCGAGCAGGTGCGTCAGCCTGAGCCGGTCGCCCAGCAACAGGGCGGCCAGGAGCATGACGATCACCGGCTGGACCGCCATCACCAGGGCGGCGACCCCTCCGGGCAGCAGGTAGGCGGCCACGTACAGCAGGTAGAGGAAGGCGCCGATGTTGAGTGTGCCCAGGAGCAGCGAACGCCACCACCACACCCCCGAGGGCAGTGTCCGGGCGAACAGCACCAGCAGCAGCCCGGCTGGCAGGGCACGAAGGAGCGCGGCCAGCAGCGGGCGGTCCGGTGGGAGGAACTCGGTGGTGACCAGGTAGGTGCTGCCCCAGACCACGGGTGCCAGGGCGGTGACCAACGAGTCGCCGAGAATCCGTCCGCGCGCGCTCACGGTGCCTGCGGGGTGGGTTCAAGGAGCGGTGCCAGCGAAAGGCCCCGGGCGTGGATGGTCTCGGTGACGGGGGGTGTCATCAGCCAACCCTTCGATGTCTAACTGTTCGATGCTGAAAGATTACGCGAAGGGTTCGGGGCTGGTCAAGGACGCGGCGCTATGATCGCCGGATGAACGACGCCGTCGACCTCTTCCTCGCCCAGTGGGCCCGCGAACGGCCCGACCTCGACGCCTCCCCGATGGGGGTGATCGGTCGGATGAACCGCTTGCAGCAGCTGCTGGGGCGCAGGGTCGCCGACCTCCTGGCCGAGTACGACCTGGAGCGCTGGGAGTTCGACGTGCTGGCCACGCTGCGGCGGTCCGGGGAGCCCTACCAGCTGACCGCCAGGGATCTGGTCCGGATGATGATGGTGGGTTCGGCGGCCATGACGCACCGGGTCGACCGCCTCGTGCGCAAGGAGCTGGTCCACCGTCAGGTCGACCCGGCGAGCAGGCGTCGTGTCCTGGTCACCCTCACCGACAAGGGTCTGGCACTGGTGGACGGAGCGGTCGCCGGGCACGTGGACAACGAGGCCCGTCTGCTCGACGGCCTGAGCAGGGAGGAGCAGGACCAGCTCGCCGCCCTGATGCGTACCCTGCTGCTCTCCCTGGGCGACACGGCACCCGAGTCGCCCTGACCCCGCCGCACGACGAGGGGGAGGTCCCGTGTGGGACCTCCCCCTGGAGTCTGGTGTTCGGAGCGACTATTCGCGGTCGGGCTTGTCGTCCGGGGTCAGGGCGTCCTTGACCTTCTCGCCAGCCTGCTTGAGCTTGGACTTGGTCTGCTCGGCCTTGCCCTCGGCCTGCCACTGCTCGTTGCCGGTGGCCTTGCCGAGGCCCTCCTTGGCCTTGCCCTTGAACTCGTCGAACTTGTTCTCAGCCTTGTCGCCCTCGGACATGTGAGCCTCCTTCGATCGGATCCACCCACAGCCATGTCCGATTCACGGGAAAACATTCATGATCGAGGGGACGGATGTGGCTGGAGTGACCGACGACACCCCGGACCTCAGGCCTGGGCGGGCGCGATCGGCACGACGGAGGCGAAGGGCGCGTGGGTGGCCAGGCGCTCGGCGATACCCTCGCGGACCATGGCCTTCGCGGTGCGCACGGCGTCGCCCACCTCGGAGCCCTTGGCCAGCTCGGCGGTGATCGCCGCGGCGAAGGTGCAGCCCGCTCCGCTCACGCGCTCCTCGCCGATCTTCGGCGCGCTCAGGACGGTGACCTCCTCGCCGTCGAAGTAGACGTCGACGGCGTCGGGGCCGGGCAGTTCGGTGCCGCCCTTGACGACCACGTGCCGGGGGCCGAGCTCGCGGATGCGGCGGGCCGCCTCAACGAGGTCCTCGACGGTCTCGATCGACTCCATCCCGGCGAGGGTGCGGGCCTCGAAGTGGTTCGGGGTGATGACGGTGGCCAGCGGCAGGATCTGCGCGGTCAGGGCCTTGTCCGTGTCCAGGGCGGCGCCGGGCTCCTGGCCCTTGCAGATCAGGACCGGGTCGAGGACCACGTGCCGCCACGGCTGGCGCTGGAGGGCCTCGGAGACCACGTCGATGGTGTCCGGGGTGCCGAGCATGCCGATCTTGACGACGTCGAGGTCGTGGCAGGTGGTGGCCGCCTCGATCTGGTCGGCGATGACACCGGGGTCGACGGGCACGAACCGGTGGCCCCAGTTCTCCTTGGGGTCGAAGGAGACGATGCAGGTGATCGTCCCCATGCCGTAGACGCCCAGTTCCTGAAAGGCCTTCAGGTCAGCCTGGATGCCGGCGCCGCCGGTGGCCTCCGACCCTGCGATCACGTACGCGCGGTTGGTCATCGCCAACCTCCCTCTAACTTGCTGTGCAGATGCGCGGTGTCGGGGCCCTCGCGGGACACGAACCCACTGGTTATTGCATCACAACTGTTCATTTCCGGCATAACGTTCAGGGTGTGGTTCTCGGGACACCCGGACCCGCCCGCCTCACCGGTCGGCTAGCAGGGCGTCCGTGGTGTCGTAGCCGCTGACATAGGCGCCTTCCACCGTGTTCTCCCCGGTGGTCGGCTCACCAGCGAAGTACAGCACCCCCTCCAACGGCCGCGCGAGCGTGTCCGGAGCGTCGTGCGCGCCCGGAGGGACGAAGAGGTAGGCGCCCCGGCTGAACTCGTCGGCCGCCCAGTCGTGCGTGGTCCGGGCGACGGGCGCGGGCGGGTCCTCTCCGAGAGCCTCCGCCAGTGCGGCCAGCCCGGCGGCGAACCGCTGATCGGCTGGCAGGTCCAGGAGCTCCCGGGCCCGCTCTCCCGCGGCCCAGGCCACCACCACCTCCGGTGTCGCGCGGGACAGACACCAGAACACGAACCCGGTGTCCTCGTCCCAACCCAGGGCGTCTTCGTCGGCGGGGAAGACCGCGCGGTCGAACTCGTACACGAGCTTGAGGGCGTCGGTGCGGTCCAGGGCGTCGACGGCGTCCCGGTGGCCGGAGGGCAGGGCTGGTTCGAAGGCCACGTCGCCGGCCTTGAGGACCCCGATCGGGAGCGTCACCACGCACCGGTCGGCTCGCACCTCCTGGGCGCCCTCGGGCGAGGACACGTCCAGTCGCACGCCGCGCCCGGACCAGCGCACGCGGCGCACCGTGTGTTCCCTGCGCACGTCCAGGCCGCGGGAGAGCGGTGGCAGGAGGCCGTCGTAACCGCCCACCACCCGGAAGTTCTCCCGGGGCACGGACCACCAGTCGAAGAGGCCGTACTCGCGCATCCACACGGCGCTCCACCGCTCCAGGGACTCGTTGTCGATGGACACCGGCGGCCACCGGTCCTCGGGCACGCCCATGCGGCGCAGGTAGGCGGCGGCGTCCTCGTCTTCATGCGGTGCCTCGGGGGTCGGAACGGGCGCGGAGATCCCCTCCCCGGCGCGCACCGGCACGGTCTCCACCCCGGCCTCCGCCACCAGTTCCCAGGTGTAGGCCTCCCGGCCGTGGATCAGTCCGGCGCCCAGCTCGACGGGGACCGAGCTGAAGCCGTGGTCGGTGTACAGCTGGCCGCCGATCCGGTCGCGGGCCTCCAGGACGACCACGGAGAGGCCGTGGTCGGCGAGGTTGCGCGCGGCCGAGAGCCCGGTGACCCCGGCCCCGATCACCGCCACGTCCCAGCGCTCCCGCGCCGCGTGGGCCGATGCGCCCAGCAGCGCGGCTCCGCCCAGGAGCACGCCCCCGCCGACCAGCAGGGAGCGTCGGCTCACCGCTGGTCGCGGGGTGTCCTGACTACCCCGCCCGTCCGCTCCCACGCCGCCTCCAGTTTGGCCAGGCCCCCGGTCGAGGGGACGCCGTCCCCGCATTATCGGTGCGGACCGGACGCGGCGGTCACACGAGCCCGCGGAACCCGAGGAGGGCGGAGAAGGGCAGCGGTTGCGAGAATAAAAATATGTCCCTAATATTTTTATATGCCACGCACCGCTGACCACGACGAGAGACGGCGCCAGGTCGCCGAGGCCCTGTTGCGCACCATCGCCCGCAAGGGCCTGGCCGCGACCACCTTCGCGGACGTCGCCGACGAGCTCGGCGGGTCTGTGGGGCTGGTCCAGCGCTACTTCCGCAGCAAGTCCGACCTCCTGCGCTTCGGGGTCGAGCACCTCTACCAACGAGGTGAGGAGAGGATCGAGGCGGTGGAGCGGGTCGCACCCGTCCGCGACCTCATGTTCCGGATCGCGCACACCCTCCTGCCCATGGACGAGGAGCGGCGCATGGAACTCACCGTCTGGCTGGAGTTCCTGCCCACGGCCGTCCGCGACCCCGAGATGGCCGAACTGCACCGGACCACCACCCGCCAGCTGGTCGACGGGCTGGCGGAGGGGCTGGGCGCCGCGCAGCGCGCGGGCGAACTCTCCGCCGACCTCGACCCCAGAGCCGAGGCCGCAGCCCTGGTGGCCCTCGCCGACGGGCTCACCCTGCACCAGCTGGCCACCCCGGACCTGTTCGACGACGCCACCGCCGAGCGCCTGCTCCGGCAGCACTTCGCCCGCCTCTTCGCGGCGGGGACGGAGGACGCCTGACATGACCGGCGACAACACCGCTCTCCAGGGGGCCGAACCAGCGGAGCGGTCGGCCAGCGGGCGCCTGCCCCTGCTGGACGTCCTGCGGGGCGTGGCCATCCTCGGCACGCTCGCCACCAACGTGTGGCTGTTCGCTGGACCGGGCGGAGACGCCGCCATCCTCCACGGCACCGACGAACTCAGCCCGTTCACGCCGTTCCACGCGGACCCGTCCGCGGCGACCCTGGCCGAGGGCGTCTTCCGCACCATCGCCAACGGCAAGTTCCTCGCCCTGCTCACGCTGCTCTTCGGCGCGGGCCTGGCCATCCAGTTCCAGTCGGCCGCGCGACGGGGCGCACGCTGGCCGGGGCCCTACCGGTGGCGGGCGCTGTTCCTGTTCGTCGAAGGGACCGTGCACTTCACGCTGGTCTTCGCCGGTGACGTGCTCATGGGGTACGCGGTGGTCGCCCTGTTGGTGGCCTGGTTGCTCACCCGTTCGGAACGGGCCCGGAACGGGGTCATGTGGGTGTCGGTCTCCCTGCACGTGTTCCTCATGGGCCTGGTCACGGCGGCGCTCGTGGCCGAGTCCGCGCAGCCGACGTCCGTGCCCCGTGAGGCGGTCGAGCTCTACGCGCACGGCTCCTACCCGGAGCAGGTCGCCTTCCGCCTGGACAACTTCCTGGGCCTGCGCCTCGAACCCGTCCTCACGTTCGGCCTGATGGTGTTCATGTTCCTCCTGGGGGTGCGGCTCCTCCGTGCCGGTGCCTTCGCCGACGACCCGGTCGGGCGCGGGATCCGCGCACGCCTGCTCGGATGGGGGCTGGGCCTCGGCGTCCCGCTGACCGTGGTCACCGCCCTCGCCGGGCCCGACTGGCTCCTCATGGACCGCTACGTGGTGGCTCCGCTGGTCGCCGTGGGCCTGATCGGCCTGATCGGTCGCCTGCTGGACGGCACGAGCGGAACCGGTCCCGTGGTCGCGGGGGTCCGCGCCCTCGGCCGCATGGCGATGACCGGCTACGTGGCCCAGAACGTCATCCTCATGTTCGTCTGTTACGGCTTCGGCCTCGGACTGGCCGACCGCATGGCCGACACGGGTCGGTGGTGGGTGTTGATCCTGTGGGCCGTGGTGTCGCTGGTGCTGATGGTGGCTTCACTGCTGTGGCTGCGCCGCTTCCGCCAGGGCCCTTTGGAAGCCCTCCAGAAGAAGGTCCTCGCCCGGGCCCGTTAGCCTCCGGGAACCACCCGCCGCCTGAAGTACCGAAGGACCGCACCCACATCCCGCACACCGACCCCTGCCTCGGTCTCTCGCCGGATGTCCGGGGTGCACGCTAGTGTCCGGCGCGTGCAGAACACACCTACCTTCCACGATCTCCTCAACGACGCCGCGATCCTCTCCCTGGAGCACCAGCTCCACATGGAGACGGTCGTCGGGAACTCCAACTGGAACGTGGACCTGGCTGAGCCCAGGTTCGAGTTCTCCGGTGAGTCGGAGCTGGTCTGCGACCGGTTGCACCTTCTGGGCAGCGCCGCACCGGGCCCCGGGTCCTGGATGTGGGCCTGGGCAAACCCGTCCGGGTTCTCGCCCGAGGTCACCGAGCTCGCCGTGACCGTGCGCGACCTCGGCCGCAGGTACGGCATCGCCGAGCTGGCCGAGCCGGAGGTGCCCTTCAGCGCCCTGCCCGGCTCCCCGGAGATGCCGCACCAGGTCCTGTCGCTGCTCACTGACGCCGCCAAGGTCCTCACCGGGCGCTGGACCGCCTACAACGGCCCGGTCGGGGGTGGTACGCGCGCTGGCTTCCTGCTCGAACACCCCGGATTCCTGCTCCCCGCGCCCACCGCGCTCCACGTCATCAGCGTCATCCAGCAGGCCGTCTCCGGGGTCCCCTCCATCACGGACCACCGCAGGGCCTCCTACAGCTACGCCCGACTGCGCGGGCTCGACCCCCAGTTCTCCGCCGATGGCCGGATCCTCGTCATCAAGGCCTTCGGGATCGAGCTGGAGTTCGACGAGCTGAACCGGCTCGTCAGGGCCGAGGGCACTCTCACCCCGGGCTCGGTCTGACAGAACGGTCAACTCTGTTCCCTCGCGTTGGTCCGGTTGCCCTCCTTCCGGGTGCGAGACTCCCGGGTGACATTGGCCGGGGCGGGGAACTGACCGGGTCGGCGGCCCTGGCCGGGACCGCCCGCGTAGGTCTGGCCCACCTCCAGCCACTCCCGGGCGGCGGATCCCTCGGCGGTCAGCGACGTGTCGGCTGGGTGCCGGCGGCGGGTCAGGACCAGGCAGAACTCCTCGGCGTCGCCGCGCACCACCTCCTCCGCGCCCTCCGGTCCCATCGTCCAGAGACCGCTGCCGGGGGCGGTGAGCTCCACGCGGACCGGGGTCTCGGGCGCGGGCAGGCCGCGTGCCAGGTAGCTGAAGGACCGGGTACGCAGGGCGAGGTGGACGATGTGGCGCAGTCTCCCGGTGGGTTCGCGGGTGGTGCCCAGCGCGTCCACCACGTCCTGGCCGTGGGCCCAGGTCTCCATGAGCCGTGCCGTCGCCTTGGAGGGAACGCTCATCGGCGGGCCGAACCAGGGCACCCGTGTCCCGGCGGGGGCGTCGAGGAGTGCGCTCCTGAGCGCCTCCGAGGCCGCACACCAGCGGCCGAGCAGGGCGTCCGGTGCGAGGGCGGCCAGCGGGGCGGCGGCCGTGTCCACGTAGCCCTCGGGGTCGGCCATGGCCGCTTCGAGCATCGCCGCGAACCGCTCCGGGTCGGTCACGGCGGTCAGCGCCGACTCGTCGAAGAAGGCCAGGTGGGCGACCTGATCGGTGATGCTCCATCCGGGCGAGGGAGTGGGGCGGGCCCAGTCGGCGGGGTCGGTTCCCCGAAGCAGCGCTGCCAGTTCCTCCTGTTCGGCTCGCAGGTCCTCGACGAGTGCGGCTGTGTCCACCACAGGGGCTCCTCACGCGGGCGTCGGTCTCCCGGCGACCACACATGTTGACTGACTTGTCATGTTCCGCGCACCATAACAAAGTGTGAGCTGGATCTCCCAGGGATCCGGCCGGAACCCCCGCGACACGGATGCGAGTGTGCGTACATGACCGCGACCGACTCCCCACGGACCGACCGCTGGAACACACCCGAACGCGCCGCGCTCCGGGAGACCGTGCGGACCTTCGCGGCGAAGGAGATCCTTCCCCACGTCGAACAGTGGGAGGACGAGGGCGAACTGCCCCGCGACCTGCACCGGGCGGCGGGACGGCTCGGGCTGCTCGGACTCGGCCAGCCCGCGTCCGTGGGCGGTGAGGGGGAGATGATCGACCAGCTGGTCGTCTCCGAGGAGGCGGTCCTGGCCGGGGTGCCCACCGGGGTCCTGGCCTCGCTGTTCACCCACACCATCGCTCTGCCCGCCCTGGTCGCGGACGGCCGCGAACACCTGGTGCGCGACTACGTCCGACCCGCCCTGGCCGGGGATCTCGTCTGCTCGCTCGGGATCACCGAACCCGACGCCGGTTCCGACGTGGCCCACCTGCGCACGCGCGCGGTCCGAGACGGCGATGCTTGGGTGCTCAACGGGGCGAAGACCTTCATCACCTCCGGGTACCGGGCCGACTTCGTGACCGTGGCCGCCCGCACCTCCGGCACCGGGCACGAGGGGATCTCGCTGTTCGTCGTCGACCGGGACACCCCCGGCTTCACCGCGGCTCGCAAGCTGGACAAGATGGGCTGGCGGTCCTCGGACACCGCCGAACTCTCCTTCACGGACGTCCGGGTTCCCGACGACCACCTCGTCGGCGGCGTGGACCAGGGCTTCGTCCAGATCATGCGCCAGTTCGCCAGCGAGAGGATCGGCCTGTCCGTGCAGGCCTGCGCCATCGCGCGCCGTTGCGTGGACCTGTCGGTGGCGTGGGTGCGCGAACGCGAGGCCTTCGGCGGTCCGCTGTCCCGCCGACAGGTCCTGCGCCACCGCCTGGTGGAGATGCATCGCCGGACCGAGGTCGCCACCGCCTACGTGCGGGGGATCGCGGAGCGGCTCCAGGACGGCGAACCGCTCATCGCCGAGGTGGCCATGGCCAAGAACACCGCGACCGAGGCCATGGACTACGTGGTGGACAACGCCGTCCAGCTGCACGGGGGCATGGGGTTCATGCGCGGAACCGAGGTGGAGCGCCATTACAGGGACGCCCGGGTGTTCAGCATCGGCGGCGGCACCTACGAGATCATGAACGAGGTCATCGCGAAGTTCCTTCCCCTGCGGTGACCAAGGGGACCTGGGGACGAGGGGTACCAGTGGGAAAACAGACGCTGACCGGGCGACCGCCCACGGAACGCGGACGGCGCAAGCGGGGCGCCCTCGTTCAGGCGGCCCGTGAGGAGTTCGAGGAGCGCGGGTTCGAGGAGACCAGGATCGCCCAGATCACCGGCCGCGCCGGGATCGCCTACGGGAGCTTCTACACGTACTTCGACTCCAAGGACGAGGTCTTCCACGAGGTCGCCAAGGGGGTGGCCGGGGAGATGTTCGACGCCGCCCGCTCCGCCGCGCCCCCGGGCACCGGCCCCGTGGAGCGGATCAGGCACGCCACCGGCCGCTTCCTGGCCGCCTACCGGGACAACGCGCGGATCATGCAGGTCATCGAGCAGATATCGCCGCGCCACCCGGTCTTTCGGACCCTTTTCCTGGAGATCCGAGGGCTCTTCGTCGAGCGCATCAGCACGGGGACCCGCCGTCTCCAGGAGGAGGGACTGGCCTCGACCGACATCGACGTGGAGGCCACCGCGAGCATGCTCGGCGGCATGGTGGAGCACACCGCACGGATGCTGTTCCTCTACGGGGAGGAGCACGACCCCGACGTCGTGGTGGAGACCGCCACCCGCCTCTGGGCGCGCGGCATCGGACTGGAGTACGAGCCCCCGGACCTCGGAGACCGGTGAGGAACGTACAAGACCCCGGGCGGTGGCGCTGGCGAGGATGGGCGCATGGAGACCACAGACGCCCCAGTGCGCTTCGACACCAAGATCGCCGTCCTGCTCCGTGACGACCTGGCCGTCTGGCAACGGCTCAACGTCACGTCATTCCTGGTCAGCGGGTTGGGAAGTCGAGTCCCGGAGCTGGTCGGCCAGCCCTACGAGGACGCCGACGGTACCGCCTACCTGCCGATGTTCCGCCAGCCCGTCATGGTGTTCGAGGCGGACAAGGAGACGCTGACCAGGGCACACGGCCGGGCGGTGTCCCGGGAGGCCGACGTCGCGGTGTTCACCTCCGACCTGTTCGCCACCGGCAACGACCGGGACAACCGGGCCGCCGTCCGCGCGGTCGGCCGGGACTCCCTGGACCTGGTGGGTCTGGCGGTCCACGGCCCCAGGAACGGGGTGGACAGGATCGTCAAGGGCGCGCGGATGCACCGCTGACGCGGGGCCGGTGTCGCTGCGGGGAACCCTGGCGCAGCGCACGGGCGTAGCGGCCGGGAGGCAGGCCGAGCACCCGCCTGAAGTGGCGGTTCAGGTGGGCCTGGTCGTAGAAGCCCGAGGCGGACGCCGCGTGCGCGGGTGACCCCCCTTCGAGGATCAGTCTCCGGGCCAGGTCCACGCGCCGCCCCACCAGGTACTGGTGCGGAGGCATGCCGAACCGCCTGGTGAACACCCGGGTGAGGTGGGCGGGGTGGGCGTGCAGGAGACCGGCGGCCTCGGCCAGTGGCACCCCCTCCACGGTGCGCGAGTCCAGGAGGTCGCGCAGCTGGTCGGCCAGGCCGGGGTCGTCGGCGGTCGTGGCGGACCCCACCGTGCCGCGCAGGTGCTGACGGAGTCGCTCGGAGACGAGTTCGAGCCGACTCTCCGCCTCCAGGAGGTCCCCCTGCCGGAACAGCGCACCGTGCAGTTGGTGGATGCGGTGACGCAGGAGGGGGTCGTCGAACATCGGATGGTCCACCGCCCGGCCGACCAGCTCCGGGTCGATCTGCTCCGGCTCCAGGTACAGCACCCGTTTGCGCAGCCCCTGCGCGGTGGTGGGGGTGCCGTTGTGCGGGACCTGCGGCGGCAGCAGGGTCACCGTGCGGTCGAGCGCACCGTGCTCGTGGCGGCCCAGGTCGTAGCGGACGGCTCCGGAATCGAGGATGAGCAGCGTCCAGGACCGGTGCGTGTGCATCGGGTAGGCGTGTTGGCGCAGGTGGGTGTGGAACACCTCGGCGATGCCGTCGATCCCCGGTCTGAGGACCACTGTGTCCGCGTGGCCGTCCATTACCGCAGCCTACGCGGCTCGTCCCCGAGGCCAGGGCGGTGAGCCCGGGTGTGCTCCGACACACGAACCTCGTGCGCCCCGAGCGAGATCCAGGGCGCTGGAGTCGCGTCCGAGGGCGGGGCGAGCATCGGAACTCCGGGACCGGATGGGCACAATGGCGCCATGACGACCAACCCCAGTGGTGCACCGGACAGGGCGACGGCACAGGCGTGGCGGGCGATCGGAGGCGAACCGGACCTGACGGAACGGGTCTCCCACCGTGGTGCGGGGGACGTGCTTCCCGCCGTGCTGCCCGTGCGTGAACTGGCGCGGGCCACCATGGGGGCGTGCTCGTTGGCCGCCGCCGAACTGCTGGCGGCGCGCAACGGCGGGCCGGTCCCCCGGGTGAACGTCGACGAGGGCGCCGTGGCCACCTCCTTCGTCAGCGAACGCCACCTGTTGGTGGACGGCCGCGCGCTGACCCCCTTCGCCCCGCTCTCCGGCTTCTGGCGGGCGGCGGACGGCTGGGTACGCACCCACGCGAACTACCCCCACCACCGCGCCCGGCTGTTGTCCGCCCTGGGGCTGGACCCGGGCACCGGGCCGGAGGGGCTCGCCGAGAGGTTGGCCTCGCTGCCCGCCCACGACATCCAGGAGAGGGTGTACGCCGAGGGCGGCCTGGCGGTCGCCGTGGCACCCGCGCCCGGAGAGGACGGGGAGCCCGGGGCCCCAGGGGGATTCCGAGCGGCAGGGCTCCCACTGGCAGAGGTCGGGGCCGCGGGCCCGGCGGGCGGGCGCCGCCTGGCCCGGGCGGAGGTGCCCGCCAGCGGGGTGCGCGTGCTGGACCTGACCCGGGTCATCGCCGGGCCGGTCGCCACCCGCACCCTCGCGCTGCTGGGCGCCGACGTGCTGCGGGTGGACTCCCCGGGCCTGGAGGAGGACCCCGACAGCCACACCGACACCGGGATGGGCAAGCGCTCCACCCTGCTGGACCTGGGCACGGCCGAGGGTCGGAGCTCCTTCGAGACGCTGTTGGACTCCGCCGACGCGGTGGTGACCGGATACCGGCCGGGCGGGCTCGACCGCCACGGTCTGGTGGCGGAGGAGCTGATCGCCCGCCGTCCCGGGCTGGTCGTCGCCCAGCTGTGTGCCTGGGGATGGTCGGGGCCGTGGGCTGACCGGAGGGGGTTCGACAGCCTGGTCCAGGCGGCGAGCGGGATCGCGGCGATCGAGGCCGGTCCCGAGGGGCGCCCGGGGGCGCTGCCCGCCCAGGCACTGGACCACGGCACGGGTTACCTGCTGGCCGCCGGAGTGCTGCGGGCCCTCACCGAACGGCAGGGGGACGGTCGGGGGAGGCACCTGCGGTTCTCTCTGGCGGGTACCGCCGCGTGGCTGATGAACGACATCGCCCCGGAGCCGCTGGAGGGCGGCGGGTACGATCCCGCAGACTGGCTCACCGAGTCCCCGTCCGCCTACGGCGGGCTGCGCCACGCGCTCCCGCCGGTCTCCTACGAGGGAGGGCCCACGAACTGGGCCCACGCGTCCACCCGGTGGGGCGGCGATCCGGCGGTCTGGCTCTGATCCGGTGAGCGGTGCGGCGGGTCAGCGGTTCGGGACCGTGAACTCCTCCACGGGCTCGAGGTTCCCGTCCAGGAACACGACCCGATCCCCCGAACCCTCCAAGGGGAAGGTGGAGACGAGGACGCGGTCGTCGTCCGGGAACGCGGAGAGGGCAACGTACTCCAGCTCTGAGTCGCCCTGCGCCACGACCTCGCCCTCCGCGTCCCAGGCGACGAGGAAGCTGCTGCTTCGACCGGCGTCGTGGCCCGAGGCGAGGATGAGGTTCCCGCCGTCGCCCA
>NZ_LAVM01000066.1:0-33154 GCF_001083815.1 Nocardiopsis sp. SBT366
TCTCTTCGCTGACGAGGAACTCGACGAGGCCGCCCCCCGGGGCGGCGATCCCGCCCCCCGGTGGACCGACTCGTCGAGTTCCTCGTCAGCGAAGAGATCGTCGATCTCGTCCGAGTGCGTGGGCACCGCGAACTGGCCCTCGTCCTCGAACTCGGAATCCTCGGCGGAGTAGTCGGGGAAGTACTCGGCGAGGGTGTATCCGCTGCTCTCCTCGGTGAGCACGGCGCTGTTCTGGTCGCGCACTCCCACAAACACCAACGGCGGCTGGTCCATGGTCTCCGGGGAGACCACGAGGAAGTCGACTCGGGCGGGGAGCTCCCACACGATGCCGACCATGGTGTTGGGCACCTGGAAACGGGGGCTGAAGTATCCCTTGTTGATCAGCTCGTTCAGCTGCGCGGTGTCGAACTCGTAGAAGGCGTCGATGCTCGGTTCCGAGCCGGAACGGTAGGGCAGTTCCGTGATGCCGAACGGCAGCGCGACCTCCGGCTGCAGCTGGAGGACCTGCCCTCGCAGGTGCAGGTAGGGGCGGTAGTTCTGGTCGGCGCCGTGGTGGAGGATCGACACCGCCTCCATGCGCACGGCGAGTTCGCAGTGCACCGCGCTCAGGGTCTGCGTACCGACCCCGCTGTTTCGAGCCAGACGATGGGACCAGGGGTCGGAGATCTGCAGGGGTGCGATTTTCACACGGATCGCCTTTCTTCGGTTTCGGGGGTCAGCGACCGGCTTCCTCACCCAGCAGGGCACGCCGGGCCTTCTCCCCCAGCCGCCGCTGGGCGCGCCACAACCAGCGCGCCACGACGAGCACCAGGACGAAGATCAGCCCGATGAGGAACAGGCTGGGTGCCAGCCAGTGCGCCAGCTGCATCTCCAGAGGGGCGGCGGGGCCGATGCCCGTTCCGGTCGCCACCATGAGGAAGACGTTGGGGACGACGGTCACCGCGATGAACATCGCCAGAACATAGACGGCGAAGCAGGTGGAGAAGATCAGGCCGGCGCGCGCTGCCACCACCAACGACTGCATTCCCTTCTCGCCCAGGCGGGCGCGGGTGCGAGCCCTGATCGAGGGCTTCGCGCCGTTCTGGTCCGCCTGGTCGGCCGCAGTGGGCTCCTGTCCGTCGTTCTCCTCGGCCTGACGTTTCCTTGCGCGCCTGTCCGAGGCGGACTGGGCTCCCTTCGACTTCTTCCTGGCCGTCGGCGAAGCGGGACTCATGAGCTGTTCTCCTGGCGGGGCGTGGGGTGTTAGGAGCGTTCGGGGGTTTCGTCGAGCCAGTGGGCGTCGATCTCGGTGATCTCGCCCCTGTTGTTCGTTGACCACATCACGGACAGGGAGGCGACCGCGGAGGCTTCGCCCTCCTCGTCACCGTCGTTCCTCGCGAGGTCGTCAGCGTCGAACACGTCGACGTCGACGAAGTAGGAGTAGGTCGAACCCACCTTGTCGACCAGGACCGCGTCGAACTCTCCCAGTTCCGCCTGTGAGCCCTCACGGAGTGCGGGCACGCCGTCGGCGGACAGGTTCCCCAGCGGATCCAGGGTCTCGTCGTCGGAGGTGTCGGGTTCGCTCGCAACGCTTCCACCCGCCTCCACCGCGTCAAGCAACAGCGCGTGCATGGTCTCCCGGTCACCGTCCAGCCGTTCGACGCGCACCGGAGTGGCACGCTCCAGTGCCTCGGTCCAGGCCCTCTGGAACTCGGCTTCGGCCTCCTCGGCCTCGTTCTCGTGTTCCTCCACGAGGGCGGCGACCGCGGCGTGGTCGGCCTCCCGCCCCGATGACGCCGACCAGACGGCCAGACCGCCCACAGCCAGCGTCAGGACGGTCACCCCCAGAGGCACCCAGGACACGACGAGCCGGATCCGCTCGCGGCGGAGCTTCCGCTCACGCTCGTAGGCCTCCATCTCGGCAAGGCTCATCCGCGCTCACCCTCCCCCTCGTGCCCGTGCTCGTCCGTCGGGACGTCGGCCCCACTGTCACGCGTGTCCTCGTCGGGTTCGCCCTCGGTCTCGGAGTCCCCCTCAGCCTCGGCTTCGTCGGCGTCCTCCTCAGCGTCGTCGACGCCGACCGTCCCGAACGCCATCTGGTCGAACTTCTTGGACAGTGGGTCGAAGGTGCCGCGCATCCATGCGACCGTTCTTCCGGACTCGTCCTCGGTGAGGGTCCAGACCAGGGGGATCGAGGAGTCACGTTCGAAGACGAGTGCCTCGTGCGCGGTCCAGGTGTGGTCGGCCAGGGAGACGTCCTCCTCCACGGTCGACACCCACGTGTGCCACTGGGTCACCGCGTCGAAACCGTCCTGGTCACGCACCTGCGCCGCGAAGTGCGGGGACAGACTCCGCTCCAGGCCGCCGATCGCCTCCTCGCGCAATCCCTCCGCGCAGGCGGTGAGCTCCTCGTCGGTGTAGTCGCGCGGGGTGGTCGGGACCTCCTCGAGGTGGGAGACGCACTCGTCGCGCTCGCCAACGTCGGGGGTCTGCTCGGGCAGCTCGTCCAGGGGAAGCGGCCCGCTGTGTTCGAGGAAGGTGTTCTGGGCCTCGGCGACCCTCTCACCCACGGAGGTCGCCTGGCTCAGCCACCGGTCGGCCTCGTCCCTGCCCGGCAGGTCCTCCAGGCTCTGCTGGGCGGTGGTGGTCCTGCCCTGTGCGTCGAACCCGGGCTGGGCCTCCTCCTGCAGCCGGGCCTGGTGCTGGGCGCTGATCAGCCCTGCCGCGAGCAACAGGGTCAGAGCGCCCAGGATCCCCAGTCCGGTGGCCGACCAGTACGCAATCCTGGGAAGGAGGGACGGGCCCTTCGGGGGTGGGGGTTCCTCCTCCTGCTCCGCACGAGTGGCCCCCAGGCGTTCGGCCAGGCTTCCGGGCTCGTAGTTGGAGAACGAGGGCGGGGTCGGGGGCCTTTCGGGCCCGTGTTCGCCATCGGCCACGTTGACCTCCTCCCTCATGTCACCACGAGGAAATTTCCTCGGATATCAGAACAGTTCCGTCAACACACAATAGTGACCGGTCGGCCGTTCCATGGCCGCATGACGGGTCATTCGGGACCGGAGGAACGGACCTGTGACGTGGCGGCATATCCCTCGACGTCATGCACCCCGCCATCACCGTCAGTGGTCAACAACACCGTGGAGGTGTTGAACGCACTGGCCTCACCGTCGTCGGAGGTGGTCCGCACATTGACCAACACCAGATAGGTGTACTCGGTGCCCAGGACCGACATCAGCTGGGTGTCGAAACTGTGCACCCGTGAATCGAGACCAAGCAGATCGATCAGCGGGTACTCCTTGCCCTCGCCGTCGACGTTCATCGGCGCCTCCGGCAGGAACTCGGTCATGAACGCCGAATCCTCCGGAACCTCCCAGGCGGTCGTCATGGCCGTGCGAGCGCTCACGTACTCGGCGTGGGTCTCCCAGGTCAGAGCGGTGTCCAGCACCTGACTGATGAGATCCTCGTCGGCGTCCAACCGTGCGACGTTGGTGCCCACCACGTCGTCGGCGACCTGGCGTCCGCGTTCCGCCTGGTCGGCCTCCAACTCGGCCTTGCGCTCGTCCAGTTCACGGATCTGCGCTTCCTGCTCCGAGAGAACGGATTCCCTCGCTCCCTGGGTGGCCGCGAACGAGGCACTGGACACGACCAGGAGCCCGGCCGCGACCAACGGGAAGGCGTTGCGCTGGAGAAAACTCATCAGTCCTCCTCCCGCGCCGCGTCCGCCGGACGTTCCCCGATCGAGGTCCTGCCTACCTGGAGGCTGTGGAACCTCCCCGTGTCCCCGCTGAACGTCCCCCTGGCCCAGGCCAGCACGTCGCCCGTGGAGGCGTCCCGATTGAGCCATGCCACGTCGACAACGCTGGCGGAGCCCGTACGCGGGGTGGTCGACACCAGTTCCCAGGAGTTCAGCGTCGGGTCGGCGTAGTCCGTCCGCGTCCCGTCCGCGTGCCGCGAATACCAGGGGTCGAGCACGTCGATCTCGCGGGGGCCGTGGATCACGTGCGCGCCGGGGTGGTGGGAGTCCTCGTCCTTGATGACGCGGGCCGACTCGTCGAAGAGATCAACGAGCTCCTTGCGCTGTTCGTGCGCGTCATCCGTCTCCCGGCCCTCCGCCAGGTCCTCGTCGTCGAGGTCGACGAGGATCTCCTGGTACTCGTTCTGCGCCTGGGCGACCTGCTCGCCCTTCATCTGGGCGTCCTCCAGCGCCTGACCGAGTCGCTCCTCGAGGTCGGCGACGTCCGGCTCCTCCTGTGTCTGGGCCTCCAACAAGCGGATGTCCCCTTTGAGCGAGGCGATGCTCTGCTCGTTCGCCTCGGACTGCGCCTCCGTCGTGTCAGTGCTGGCGGCGGCCAGGTACCCGGCCGCCAGAGCTCCGAGCATCAGCGCCGAGCCCAGGCTCAACCGCACCGACCGACCCACGTCCCGCGGGCGTCCTCGGCCGCTGACGCCCCGCTCAGACCGCTCGTGTCTGCGCTGCTGGCGTTCGGCGCGGCGCTCCCGCAGCATCTCCTGGACGTCGTCCCCGGTCAGCCTTCTACGATTGGCCCTCTGCTTGGCCTGGTAACCGTCGAAACGTTGCATCACCTCCTCGCGGCTCATGCGGCGCCAGGACTTCTTCGCGGCCCCCTGCCCCTCGTCCGAAGCGCCGGTACCCGACGACCGCTCATCGCCGCCGTCGCGCTCGTTGTTCCCTTCGCCGGACACTCCCTGGCGCTCCTTTCCTGTCGAGCCGAACACAAGAACTCCACCGGCATCCGAACCACTCCGGAGGAGGACGCAGACCGCGCCCTGTTCCTGTCAGGGAGCCGTTGTTCGCTCGGTCATTTGAACGTTCCCGGCTTTCCCACACTGACGTGAATGTGGTCGATGTGACTTTGCGTGATGTCCCCTCGCTCCGCGTCCCGGGTGATCTCGTTACTCCACTTACCCACCGGGTCCCGCAGAGGGTTCCAGACACGTTCGTACCAGAGGATGCCGAGGATGTTCAGTTCCTCGTGGTTCGCGATGAGATGGTTCACGACCTCCGTTCCCGAATTCTTCATCTCCTCGGTCGGAACCTCGCCCAGCTCGGCCATCATGTAGTCGATCGCCTTGCCCTCACCGTGGTTGCTCGTCGCCTCGTCGCGGTAACCACCCGCGCTGATGAAGAATCCACCGAACTCGTCCTGGAGGTGTTCGTGCAGGTCGCACGCCTGCGAGTCCATCGTCCCCAGCGACGCGCAGGGGATCATCTCTCCGGCCTGAACCACACCTCCACCGCTGACGTTGGCGGTCTGGCAGTCCTGCACCACCGCGGCCCGGCGATTCTGGTTGGCCGCACTCAGAGTCGTCTCGGCCTGCTCGAGTACGGAGTCGGCCAGACTCTTGTCGGCCTTCCAGGAGTCCAACTTCGCGAACCACACATCGGCGTGGTCCAGGCGTGTGGCGAGCTTGGCACGGTTCTCCTCGACGCCCAGTGTCAATCCCTCCCACTTCACCATCCACTCCTGCGTGGAATCCTCGATCGAGCCGTCCGGGGACTCAATGAGTTCCTTGGCGAAGTTCACCCGCGCGGGATCGTCCTCCGAGAGCATGAAAGCGAACTGGGTCTCGAGTTCCCACCACTCACCACCGGTCTCCTCGGCGTAGTCAGTGAGCATGGTGTTACGACCGTTGGTCCACTGACCCAGGCCAATGCCCACCAGATCGATGGCCGGGTACCTCGCCGCGTAGTCGGCGTCGATCAGCTCGACCTTGAAACCGTTCTTCTCCGCGGCCTCAGTGCGTGGTCCGTACTCGTAGGGCTCGGTGTAGATCGTCTCCACGGTCGTCGGGTCGATCATCGACTCCTGCTGGAAGTTGCCCAGCACGCCCGCGATGTTCTCGTCCTGCATCCCCATACCGCCAAGGATGGAGTAGACCTTCTCGGCCATGTCCTCCATCGACTCGTCGTTGAGCTGAGCCGCGGCCTTGGCGTCGATCTCGTTCACGGTCGCCTCGGTCTCCGGACGGCAGTCCTCCGGCATGGCGTCGCGCTGAGCGGTCGCGTTGTTCTCGTTCGTCGCCTGTGCCGCCGTCGCGACGATCGCGACGATCGCCAGGAACCCCACTCCGACCGACACCGCGGCGCCCGTGACCACGGAGATGGCTCCGCCGACGGCCGTCGCCACCGCGGCGCCGATCGCCAGAACCGCGCCCACCACCGTCTTCGCGACCGCGACGACGATGGACCACAGGAGGTTCAACAAGTTCAGCAGCAGGGCCGCCAGCGCGGACATCAGGCCCTTGAGCCACTTGAGGAACATCATGATGACCAGGAGCTGGGCGCCGAGCCCGATGGCGGGGATCGCTGCCGCCGCCCCCGCTCCCTTGGCCACGCCCTTGGTGCCCTCGGCCCCGTCCTTGGCGGCCTTGGACGTACCGCCGGCTCCCAGACCGGGAGGACCTCCGCCACCGGGCCCGCCCGGACCGCCGGCCCCTCCCTCCGAGGCCTTCTCCGGGCCCGCACCTGATTCCGCGCCCTTCTCAGAACCCTCGCCGGGTCCGCCCTTCGCGGCGTCGCCCAGGCCGGGAACACCCTTCTGCGCGGCCTTGCCTATCTCACCCGAATCCCCGGGGCCGGGGGGCTGCAGGCCCCCGGCTCCACCACCGATTCCCGACACGGCGTCCTCTCCTGTTCCCTTTGCGTATCGCCTGGACTTTCGGACTGTCGAGCGTCATGCTCCGGTTCAGTAAGTGAGCAGAACCTCTTCGTCCGAATTGATCGAGCCAGACGAATCAACGCCGCGCAGCAGTACCTCCAGCTCCAACAGATCGCTGTGGGAATCGACCTGGTAGGCGTTCTTGATGCGGTAGTACTCCTGGTAGGCCTGGGTGGTGTTGTTCATGATGTCGGTCAGGGGTTTCATGGCCTGGTGCGACTGCCCGTAGTCCTTCAGGTCGTTGCCGTCCGTCAGGAGCCATTCGATGTCGTTGGCGGAGAACTGGGAGTTCTCCCCGTCGTCGGCCTGAGCCTTTTCCCCGAGAAACGTGATGTAGGACGTCTCACCCACGGGCATGATCGAGTCCAGGTATCCCTGGTCGATCGAACCCGAACGCCAGTCGAAGTCGTAACCGCGCGGATGCACCCAGTCCGTTTCGAGCTCCAACGTGGCCTCGGTCTCCTCGTCGGCAGCCTGGCCCGCGATGGAGTCCCCGTCGATCTGCACCGGAACCTCAGGTGGTTCGATGAAGACCCCGTCGACGTTGACCCGGTTCATCTCCGCCTCGTATTCGGAGATACGGGTGAGGTAGGAGCGCATCTCCAGGAGTTGTTGATCCATCGCGTCACGGATCTCCTGCTCCTGTTCGGAGAGCACCAACTCGTAGTAGAGGGCGGCGGGGTCCACACGGTTCCCCTCCAGGGAAGTCGCTTCCCGCGTGCCCGAGGCTCCCGGGTTGAGGAAGACCCGCCACTGGTCGAACTCCGCGAAACTGCCGTCGTCCTGGAGGTCCTCCCGCAGCTCACGACCCGAGTCCGCGTTGTAGACCAGTTCGCTGTTGGCCCGGAGGGTCAGGCTCAGGATCTGCTGCGCGAAGGGCACGTCGGAGTCCAGCACCACTGCCAGGTAACCGGTGGAACCGAAGACGAGGATCGAACCGGTGATGTTCGACTGGAGCGCCATCGTGTCCAGTTGCTCGTTGGAACCGGTGAGGAAGGCCTGGTAGTTGGCGGCGTCAGCGGAGAAGCTTCCCGCGTCGGCGTCACGGAAGCGCATGAGGACCAGGGCCCGGGTGTTGTCCTCGTTGATGTAGATCCCCTCGACGCCGCCCGACAGTTCGGTCCTCGAAGTGGTGAACGAAGTGGTGTACAGAGCGGTCTCGTCCAGCCGGGCCCGGTTGTTCGAGGCCGCGGAAGAGATCGTTCCCATCAGGAGCATGGCGAAGGTGACGGTGAAACACGTGGTGATGACCCCGAACCGCTCGATGGCATGGTGGGGTCCCAGTTTCATCTTCGCCGTAAAAGACGAGAAATTATCTTTCAAGCTCAAAGGTCCTGCTCCTGACTTGACGATCGAGCACAAGCCGACCTGTGGAACGAACAAAGGGCCGACAGCTCCGTTGGCCGCCGACCCTCATCAGTACCTACCGTTGCACAACCATGTCCCAGGACTCCGGTGCGGTGGCGCCTTATCTGAATTGGTCGAGACCGAAAAGGATCATTCCGCCGCCCAGGTCCTCAATCGTGGTCCGACCCCCGGCGGCGATGGTCGAGATGAGACTGAAACCACCGACCATCAGGGCGCCGCCGATGAAGATCAGACCGATGATCTTCACCCAGCTGGTCTGGTCCTGCTGCGAGGCCATCAGCTTCTTGACGAGGAGGACGCCGCCCCACACGACACCGACCGTGCCCATCAGGGCGAGGAGCGATCCGCCCGCCATGCGCACGTAGTTGGTGGCGTTCTCAAAGAACGAGAGGAGGTCCCATGACGCGAAAGGGAGGTTGGTCAAATTCATTATCGGTTTTCCTTAGTCCTCTGCTCCTGGCCGATGGCGACCGGTAGGCCCGTCACGGCAGGAGCTTCAACAGGTTCGGGGGCGGCATGTTCGGCACCGGGGGGTCGTGCGCTTTCCGGAGGGTTTGTCAGCAGTCAATTCTAACTGTCGGCTGTCGCCAGCAGCAAGTTCGTTCCGCATCGTTAACTCAACGTTGGGGCCAGGGCACAATCACTGCTCCGTGGCCACCGTGACCAAGGTCAACAGCGTTACTTTCCATATGAGTCCTTCAAGGTTTTCCTATCGCTGGACACAACTACTTGCCCTTACGTGGCTTCGGCTGCTTCGGCGGCTTGGGAGGCTGCTTCTGGGGTCGCGGCTGCTGTTTGGGCGCGGGCTTCGGGGCCTTCGGGGTGCCGCCGCCCCCACCGCCTCCGCCGCCCGTACCGGTACCGGCCATTCCTGCGACGTTGGAGACGGTCTTCCCGGCCTGCTGCATCTGCTGACCCTGCTGGATCTGCCTGTCCTGCCTGGCCGTGGACTTCGGGGCGTCGAGCGTGGACTGCGAAGCCTGTTGCGAAGCCTTGCTGGCCTCCGCGTTCCTCGACACTGCGGATCCAGCGGCCGCGGTGGCGTCTCCAGCAGACTTCGCGGCGCCGGCTCCGTCTCCAGCGGCACCGCGCCCCACAGCGATCGCCGCGTGGCCGGTCGCCTTGGCGGCGTCCCCGGCCGCTCCCATGCGATGTTTGTCGGACTCCATGTAGCCCGCCGCAGACTGCTGGGCCGAACCGGCCATGGTCTCCAACGGGTCATCGGACAGACCGTTGGACTCCACGTGACGACCCAGCCTGGCCTGCTCCGCGGCGTTCTGGTCCTGTTCACTGGTTCCCAGACCCGACCCCGACCGGTCGTCACCGAACATTCCCGCCGGGCCCTCCAACTTGCCGTCGGTGTCCACGTCCCCGCTGACCGTGCTGTCGGTGCCGCCGCTCGCGGCGGCGGCGGTCCCACCCGCTGCGCCCCCGCTGGCGCCGCCGGCGTTCATACCGGCGCCACCCTTGGCGCTGCTGGCACCGCCCATCCGGTTGGAGGCCGTCGCCCCCGGCCCCTTCCCTCCGGCACCAGCGGTGCTGGGCATCTTGCCTCCACCGGGCTGTGCCGAGGAGTCGGTGAACTTCTCCACCAGCTTGCTGCTGGCGTCCTCGACCGCCTTGACCATCGTCTTGCGCAGACGCATCGCCATGACCGTGAAGAGGACGATCATGATGATCGAGACCAGGGCGATGACCATGGTGAGGAAGCCCCCCGCCTGCAGGAACAGGAGGAAGGCACCGGCTTCGTCGGCTCCTCCGTCCAGCGCTCCCGACAAGGGGGCCTCGATGATCCGGGGAAGACTCAACAGGAACTCCTGTACGAACTTGTACAGGAACAGGGTGACCACGACCTCCATGATCAGTGCGATCGTGTAGACGATGACCTTGGCGATTCCCGATATCACACCCAGTGTCGCGAAGGGGATCGCCATGATCAGCTGGAAACTCCGGCGGATGTTCCCGACGATCATCGCGATGGCGTAACCGAAACCGATCGTGATGAAAGCACCCAGCAGAACCACGGCGTTGATCCAGTACACGAAACTCATCGTGCCCGTACCCACGAGGTTCACTGAATTATGGATGGACCTGGTCGCCTCGCTGGTGCTCCTGCCAGAGGAATAGGAGGTGTAGGAAGTCGGCCCGAAATCAGTGTTCAGGTAGTTGTACATCGCCAGTGGCGAAAGGTTACAGGCGATTGGCCTACCAGAATTGTCGGCGATTTCCAGGCCGCAGTCGCGAGAACTCCCCTCGGTCGAGAAAGCGAGGGTGCGGGTCGACTCCTCCGAATCGTCCTGGTTCTCCCGTTGCCAGAGCCAGTCGAAGAACCTGGTGGTCCAGCCGCTACCACTTGATTGGGCCTGCAGACCGGTACCGTCCGCGACCGTGAGCAGGGGGTTGCTCTGCACCTCGTCCATGTCGGCGAGGTCCTTGGGCTTACCGGTGTAGTCCTCGAACCAGCCTCGCGCATCCTCTTTGGCGGGGCCCTCGATAGTCGACTTGGCCTGGGTCTCGAAGGAGGAGGCACTCACGTGGGAGTTGCCCATGTAGCGAAACAGGATGTCCGTGATCTCGGCGTACTGGGTCTGGGAGTACGAGATGCCGTCGCTCGCAAGCGCGCTGTCGTTCCACCTCTGGTCGTCGTCGGTGGCCGTGGGCGCCATCTGCCCCTCCAGCCCCAGAACCTGGGCGTTGATGAGGAGCGCCAGGTCCCGAACACTCGCCTGGGAGCGCCCGCTGGGGGACTGCCGGTCGTGATCCCATTCGATGTACACGTCATTGGACTGGTCCGGCACACGCAGGCGTTGCTGGGTCGCCCACCCCTCAAAGTCGACGTAGGTGGAGAGCACCACGCGTGTGGACCCGGTGTTCCCCTCCTTGGTCGCGAACTGCATGGACTCCAGCATCCCGGTGTACATCGAGCCCAACAGCGGCACACCCAGCACGATGAAGAACAGGCGTATGAGCAGCTTCTTCAGCCCGGGCCCCTTGAACCTCTGGAACATCAGGGCGCCCATGAGGAACGTGCCGACGAACAACGGCACCATGACGGTCCACGACATGTGGATCAGGGCCAGGTACCAGGAGTTGACCCATTGGAACAACGATCCCAGGAACTCCGGTGGGCCCTCCCCACCCGTCATCCCGTCCGCCCATGCGGGGTTGATTCGGCTGATCGCCCCGTAGAACAACTTGAAGGGGTTGAGGAAGACCAGCACCTCGATGATGACCCGCCAGAGGGCGTCGACAGCGGCCGCGGCGGTGTACAGGAGGAAGATGATGCCGCCGAGAAAGGCGTTGAAGAAGCCGATCGAGAGCCCGGTACTCGTGTTGTCGAGCCCCAGACCGTTCAGGGTGGCTCCGAACAGCGCGAAGTCCCGCGCTCCGTGCGCCCCCGAGGAACCCGCCTCCGAGCTGCCGAGCAGCGTGTTGTAGCCGACGCTGTCCGAGGACTGGGCCGTGCTGGAGTTGAACCAGCCCGCGATGGGATTGTAGTCCTGGTCGGCGTAGCCCAACATGGCGCCCGCGTTCGCGGGCGAGTCCAGGACCGTAATCCACCCGGTCTCCTCTTCCCCGAAACTGACATCCCCACCGGGCTCCTGCGCGGTGGAGAACAGCGCGGTCATCGAGGAGGAGAGCCGGTAGAACGACAGGGCGGCGATCTCTTGGTCTTGCTGGTCCGTCTCATCGGCGTGTGCGGACCCACCCAACGCGCTCATCAGAAGCGTCAGTGGGAACGCCAGTACCAGCACCCACACGGCCAGCCGCATGAAGGCGCCGGCCCTGTTCCCCCGGGGGGTCTCCGGTTCGGCGGGCGGGATCACGCCCTGCTCCATCTCCTCTGTCGCCCCTCTCACGCCCATCTAGTGCCCCCGCTTCTCACGGTCGTCCTGGACGGGCGGGGTCGGGTTCTCGATCCGTCGCTTCCGGGCTCGCGGGCGTGGTCTCCTGGCCGGCTTCATCCGCTCCGCGCTCTCGGCGTCCAGCCGCGCCTCAGCCCCGTCCCTGGCCACCCGCTGGGACCTCTCCTCGGCGCGCTCTCCCTGAGCGGCCACCACAGCCGAGGACTGCTCCGGCTTCTCGCGCTCGTCCTGTTGGCGCCGTACCGCTCCCAGAATCTGGGCTCGCCGTTCCGCCCGTGCCGGGTTGACGCCCAGCGGCAGGTCCAGGTGGAAGACGACGTTGGTGTGACCGCGACGCAGGTAGGCCAGGTTCTCTCCGCGCGTGGTGACGAGGCGTTCGAGGTCGGGCGGGATGTCCTGGTGGAGCTGGCGCTGGTACTCGGTGACGGTCGCGTCGCGCATCGGACCGAGCACCGTCCAGTCCGCGGCGTCGAAGCGGTTGAACTTCGAGTCGGCGAGCATCATGTCGATGTCGTTGTACAGGTAGGCCACACGGCCACCACGCAGGAACAGGTGCGAGAACTGTTCGCTGAGGTACTCCTTGATCCGGTCGTCGATGTTCTCGGCGCCGTGGATGATCACCGTGTCGCCCAAACCGAGGTTGTCGACGGCGAACCCGATGACGTTGACGAGCTGGGCCATGGCCACACCCTTGCCGCGCTTGAGCAGCCGCGAGAAGTCGTAGAGCACCCGTCGGGCGTCGGCCACCCCGTCGATCTCGTCGTTGGTGTGGGTGTTGAAGAGGTCGCCGTTGTTGTCCAGCAGGTCCTTGAAGACCAGGCGCAGGATGTTGTAGGCGTGCAGGGCCTCGTCGTCGCGGGCGGTGGAGTTGGCCAGAGCCCGGTACTGGGTGTCGAAGTAGGTGACGATGTCCTGGAGTCGCGGAACCTGGGTGTGCGGGATGCCCACCACGCGCAGTCGGTCCCGGTTCTGCTTCGCGTTCCGCGCCCACATGCCCTTGTCGATGTAGAACTGGCTGAGCGTCTCCTTCAGGGACCCGCGGATGATGGAACGGTCCGAGTCCGTTGTCTCGTAGGCCTGTTCGGCCATGAGGACGACCTTCTCCAGGTGAGCGGGGAAGATCCCGAGCTCGTCCTCGGACTCACCGAACATCTCGAACATGTTGATGTCGCCGGAGTTCATGTCCAGTCGCGCGGTGAGCGAGTCCAGACGCGGACCCAACTCGTCCATGCGCGCCCCGTCCAGGACGATGTGCACGGTGCGAGCGTTCGACAGCAGGGCCGCCTGGGAGATCTTCGATCCCCACATGTCGGGCACGTGTGCCCGGTTCAGCACGGGGTTGACGGAGTTGTCGGCGATGACCACGTGGTGGTCGTAGCCGTTGACGTCGAAAAGCACGGCGGAGTTGTTGACGTCGCCGACCATGGATCCGACGTACTCGCCCGCGGCGTCATTCAGGCCGTTGGTCACCAGGGAGTGGGACCCGGCGAACTCCACGCTCGTGAAGTGGAAGCCCTTACCGCGCTTGCGTTCGTTCTGGCCGAAGAGGTTGGTCAGCTCCTGGCGCTGCTCACCGGGGTAGGCGGCGACGGTGAGGGTGCCGAACCGGTCAATGTAGAGCCGGCCGATCCGTTCGACGGCATCGTCGAGCGTCTCCAGGCTGGGGGCTCTCACCAGCAGACGGTTGTGCACGTGCAGGTAGCTGGCGCCATCCTGGAGCTCACCGGCGACGATCTCCATGTCGTCGCTGACCTTCGCGGCCTTGCGCCTTGAGGTCATGGTCCCCGACTGCGCCTGCTCACTGTCCTCAAGACGGTCGAGTTTCTCGACCGTCTTGATCTTCTCCTCGATCCATTTCTCGCCCTTGCGGCGGACCTGCTCCAGCACCACCACGGTGACGTCGTCCGGCAATCCGCTGGGGATCCGGTTGATACCCCAGAACGCACTGAAATCGTCGCGCGCACCGTCGTCATGGAAGAAGCCGAGCACACACGCGTAGCGATCGTCCACGTGGAAGTAGTCGCTACGGAAGACGTAACGCTCCTTGGGCTTGATCGCGAGCAGGTGCGGATAGTCGTCGAAGGTACCGACCAGCTGACGAGCCTTCTTCTTCGCCTCGCGTCGCTCCTTGGCGCTCATTCCCGCGTACGGGTCGTCCTCGCCTTGTTCCTCCTGGTCACCGTCGCGCTCGGGGGTGACCTCCGATTCCTGCGAATCGGTGAACGGATTCTCGAACGTCGGACCGCCGGTGTTCTCCCACTGCTCCGGAGCGGACTGGTCGCCATGCGACGTGCCGTTTCCGTTGCCCGAGAGTACGCCAGGCAACTGCCCGTGCGAGGTCCCGGCCGCGCTACCCGAGAACTGTGCGCCGGAACTCATTCGCGCCCTTCACTTTCTCCGCTTGTTTCGGCCATTACCGAGTGATTCAGCATAACGAGATCCGTATCCTGCCCCCAGGGCTCACCCCCGGTTGTGACCCGACCACAACCTTGCGAAGACAGAGACCGATTCATCGAGCAGTGGTGTAGAGGGTTCGCAGCATGTCGTGGAGGTCGTCGGCCCCCAGCATGGTGGCCTGCTTGATCATGAGGCTGGAGCCCTCGACTTCGGCTCGCACCAGAGCATGCGCCCGACGCAGCGCCTCCAGGTTGTCGGCCTTGATGACCAGGTACTGGTGGATGGAATTGAACTGCCCACCCACGTAGTTCTTGAGGATCGAGTAGCGCTCGTCGAGCAGCTCGAACAGTTCCGGGTCACGGACTTCCAGGCCCTGGTTGAGCAGCTCGAGGTTGCCGAGCTGGCGGTAGACCCGCTGGGGTTCCTTGGTGGTGATCCAGATGTACTCGACGTTGGTGTCGGTCTTGCGCCAGAAGCCGTCGACACGGTTGAGGATGGCCTTTTTGTCCTCGTCGAAGACCAGCACCGAAGCGGAGCCGACCACGAGGTAGGCCTGCCCGACCGTGCCGTCCCACCATTCGATGTAGCCGGTCTGGTCGATGTTCTGGATGCCCACGACCGAGGAGAAGGAACTGGGGTTGGCCCCTCGGCGGGTGATGATGCGGCGAGCGGGCTGGGGAACGTACTCCACGAGCGCGGGGAGCGACGTGAGCCGCAGTTCCTTCGTCTTGGAGTACTGCCCGAAGAACGCGGTGGCGGCCAACCACCAGACGATCACCAGACCGATGAGCCACCAGTCGGCGCTGGAGACGAACGTGGACGTGCACACCCAGAAGAGCAGCATCACGGAGGCGACCCAGAACAGGATCACCTTCACCGGCAGCGGTCGCATCTGCCATCCGCCGCCGGCCAGCGCGATCTCGTGGTCCAGGAACGACCGGTCCAGGCTGGTGGGGATCTTGAAGATGCTCTTGGCCATGCCACTCACTCCTTTTCCGCTCGCAAGGGAGCATCACCTTGACGCTGTGCAGCGAGCGTCCAGCCGCTCGCTTCGCCCCCGGCGAGTCGGCAAGCCACCTGCTGGCTCAGTACCTGTCGGGGATCTGGGGGATGAATCTTCGTTGATCGGCTCTGTGACTTGGGGGCCCGGGTCAGCTCACCGTTCCCGGAGAGACGATGTTTCCATCACCCAGGGACACTTCCGGGGACCTACCGGCGCGGGGGCACACCACCCACTCAGACGCATAGGTGGTGTGGGGCGATTCGGGATCGAGAGGGCTTCAGGTGCGTGGAGCCCTGGGTTCAGTCGAACGTGCGGGCTGTTGAGGGCCGCCCCCGCAGGGGAGCCGGGAGATTCAGCTGGCGCGGTGGGGATGGGGTGGCGCGTTCTCCCGGCCTGGGTCCTGGACGGGGATGAGGCCCACTCCGCTGGTGGGGTCGACTCGAACGTCACGGGTCCGCCTCTCCACTCCTCGTACCGCACGACTGGTTGACTTCGCGTGGTGTGAGTTGCGCGGCGCGTGTCCCTGGTTCTCATCTTGACAGGATTGATCTCGCGCGGGGTCTGTCCGTTTTGCTACTCCAAAGTGCTCCCTTTGCGCCCGACTCCGCATCTGAGGAGGTCAGGGCTGGTTCCGCGATCGCGCCTGCCTGTCACAAAGATCCTGGCCGAAAGCGGCCAACTTCCCTGCTTCCGTAGCAAGCGCGCAACCCCGGCGTCCGTTGAGCTCGGCCCTGCCTGCATCTTCGCCATGAATCCTTGGAGCCAGGACCGCCCCGGAAGCGTCACACATCCGAGAGCAGAGCGCAGCAGTCATCGGGTGGAGATTCTTCCCTGGAGATCCAGCAACCGACGCCGATCGTCACGGCACCTCAATCCCTGATCCAGTTTCCATTGCTGTCAGCCTGCCAGCGGCGAATATCGGATTCCTGGATGAAGAGTTCGCCACCCTTCATCACCGAGACCTTGGCATAGGCAAAGCGAGGCCTCAAGTCAAATTGACGAAAGATGACGAGTGCGGTCTTGTTTGCATCAGTCGGAGAAGCGGCACAATCCACAGGCACGACTGCCGATGTGTAGTCCTCGCTCAGATCCACATGTTTATGGGTGACTTCAGTAAGCATGTAGGGACGAGCCTGTTCCGGCGCTCCACTTCCGTCTTCGTACCAGGTCTCTGAGTCCTGGAGCAATCGATCCAGGCCGCCCTCCACATAGGAGAAGTCATACTTCACCGCACACGTCGACGGATCATCGGACTCGACCGCACTCAACGTGATGACGTCGTGATACCGACCCTCACGGTAGTCATCCTCATGCTCGATGACCTCCTCAGGAACACGGAACTCAATACTCGACACACCCTCCGACGGAGGACTCACAAAATCGAACTCCACCACGGAGGGCCCCGTAGCACCCGACCCTTCAGAGGAACCGGATGAGGAGGACTCGGGCGAATCAGAGGAAGAACACGCGGTCAGAGCGAACAGGGACGCCAGGCTCGCGGCCGCCAGGCGGGCAGGGGACTTACTGATCACAGTGAAGATCTCCAAGAACTCGAAAGGTCAGCGCCGTCGATCGACTAACTCTTGATCCAATTGCCATTACTGTCCGCCTGCCAGGACTGAATCTCGAACTCATGAATGAAGAGGTCGCCACTCTTCATCACCGAGACCTCGGCATAAGCGAACCTGGAATCCATGGTGCGCTTGAACCTGACCATTGCGACGTTGTCGTCATCACTCGGAGAAGTTGCGCAATTGATCGGAAGGACTGCCGAGGCGTAGTCATCGCTCAACTCGACTGAATCGATGCTCTCATCGGTCAGCGCTCGGGCCATTCCGCGGTCCACCGTAAGCTCGGGAGCATCAAGCCAATCCTCAGCATCCTGGAGCAGGCGATCCAGCCCACCCTCGGAATAGATATACTGATATTCCACAGCACACATCGAGGGGTCGTCAGATTCGATCGCGGTCATCGTGATGACATCATGGTAACGGTCCTCACGATATCTCTCCTCCTGATCGATGACCTCCTCAGGAACACGGAACTCAATACTCGACACACCCTCCGACGGAGGACTGACGAAATCGAACTCCACCGTGGAGGGCCCCATAGCACCCGACCCTTCAGAGGAACCAGATGAGGAGGACTCGGGGGAATCAGAGGAAGAACACGCGGTCAGAGCGAACAGGGACGCCAGGCTCGCGGCCGCCAGGTGGGCAGGGGACTTGGTGATCACGGTGAAGGTCTCCTCAGACAGGGGCCGCGAACCGAAATGGACGAACCCTGTTCTACCGCATCACGATGAACCCTGACATCCCAGACCTGGAACACCGACCCCCAAGAACACAAACCCGCTGGTGAGGCGGTTTCTCCCGATAGCGTGACAGTCGTGGGTCACATTCGCCACTGCTAGTTTTCAGCCATGCGCACTGGCGGACAAGCGGAGACCCCGGCCCCGGGCACGGCGTCCTACCCTGGGGAACGCCTGCTCGTCCCTGACCTCGCCCGCGGCGCGATGCTCTCCCTCATCGCCGTCGCCAACACTCACTACTGGTTCCGGCAAGACCTCGACGCATCCGGGACGGTCGAGGGCCTCGTCTCCGGCACGCTGACCCTGCTGGTCGACGCGCGGGCCTACCCGCTCTTCGCGCTCCTGCTCGGCTTCGGCCTGGCCATCCTCGCGAGCAGGTCCGTCCACGAGGGCCTGGCCTCGGGTCTTGACCACGGGCAGGCTGAGACGCGGGCCCGGGCCCTGCTTCGCAGACGGGGCCTGTGGCTGATCGCCTTCGGTGCCGTGCATGCCCTGATCTTCGCCCAGGACATCCTGGGCGTCTACGGGCTCATCACGATCATGGTCGCCGGTGTCATCACTGCTCGCCGCTGGTGGGCGGCACTGCTTCTCGCGGGCGCGGTCTGTGTGTCGTCCACGCTGTTCCTGGTGGCGGTGGGAGCGGACGCCGCCCTGGCGCGCAACCACGGCTCTGCCGCGCAGATCCTGTTCGAGCAGGGCCCCGTCGGGTGGGCCACCAACCTCGCGATGTGGATCGTGGTGGTACCGGCGACGGTCCTGACCTCCATGGCACTGCCCAGCGCGCTCCTGGGCGCGTGGCTGGCGGGACGGGGGTGGATCGAACGACCGCGGCGGTACCGACGCGGGCTGACCGTCGTGTTCCTGGTCGGGCTCTTCCTGCCCGTCGTCGTCACTCCAGTGGTCTGGGCGGGGGTGGGAGGTCAGGCCGCACTGGAGCGTGCGTTCGTGGCCTGGCACCAGGGGTTGGCCGGGGTCTTGGCGGGGGCGGGCTACCTTGCCGTGATCGCTCTGGCGGCCTCACGCCGCGCGGCGGCGACGGGCGTGCTGGGGCGGGCGCTGGCGGCCACTGGCAGGCGAACCCTGAGCGTCTACCTCGCCCAGACCGTGTTGGTTGCCCTCACGGCCGGGGCGCTACGCCTGTTCGGGGTCGACTCCCTCGCGCTGGCCTGGCAGTTGCTGGTCGCGGTCACCGTCTGGGCGGTTTCGCTCCTGGCCTGTTCTCTCGCGGAGCGGCACGGGATTCCGGGGCCCGCCGAACGGGGGCTCCGCCGTCTGGTCGCCGCGAACACGCGGGACTGACACGGCGTCAGACCCGCGAGACGTGATGCTGGTCCTCGGGTGCAGCGCCAACAGAACGAGGGCCACACCCACCAGAGCGACCGAGAAGACCATGGGGTTCGCCATGGACTCGATCAGGAACACGGGCATCAGAACCGAGCCAACGTTGAACAGCGCGTGCAACACGATGATCGGCCAGAGCCTGTCCACGTGCTCGTACACGAAGGCGAGCAGCATGCCCAGCGGGAGCGCCACCGCTATCTGGACGAGGTTGCCGTGCAGCGCGGCGAAGGCGAGCGAACTGACCAGCGCCGACGCGAGCACCGGCCAGCGGCGGCGGAGCAGCGGATAGACGAGGCCACGCATCAGCGCTTCCTCACCCGCTGGAGCGGCGACCACCATGGCGAACAGCAACACCGCCACGGGAACCGCGCTCCGTGCGGCCTGGGACGAGTCGAAGACCGGTGAACCGAACTCGGCGTGGAGCCACACCGCGAGGGTCTGGCCGCCGAGGAAGCTCAACATCAGGCCTACGGCGACGAGGACCCAGAACAGGGGCTCGTCCGCCCGCGCGGAGACGGGCCTCGGGGAGGGGACGCTCCGTGCCCACCGGCGCCAGATCGTCACGGCACCCAGAATGACGAGACCGGAGACGAGGGCGCCCAGTACAGCCGAACCCGTGAGCAGCCCAGCCGAGAGGGACACGGCTACGTAGAGAACGAGCCCGCCAAGACACTGACCGGTGATCGCCCACCAGGAGGACGACCGCCCATCGTGCTCACTCACACCCGTCACCGCGTCCTGTCGTCGCTCGGTCGGAAACCGGGGGAAACCCTATCCCCTGGCGCGGTTGGCCTCGGCGGCCTCCTTCTCGGTGGTCACGTGCATGATCTGACGCACCCACGGGCCGTCCTGGTAGCGCCGTACACCCTGTTCGGGGGGGCACATGACGAGGATCCGCAGGCCGAGCCGCTCGGCCTGGGAGAGCACCAGACCGGGGAGCGTCTCGACGGCGAACTCGGCGTGCGCCGAACCGCCCTCACGAACGGCCGGGATGAGCATGAGGTTGGCGTCCATCGAACCGATTCGGTCGAGTTCGACCCGTACGGTTCCCGCCGCGGCCTCGCGCAGGCGGGGGGCCTCGGCCATGGTGACGTCCTCACCGGGTACCGGTGCGGGTTCCATGTTCGGGTCGTCGTCGGGAAGGCCCTGGCCGAAGTCGATCAGGTCGTAGGGCACCCCCTCCGCCTCCAGGGTCAGAGCGACGGCGACCCCCGACAGCGTGGTGGGGTCCACGAGGCCGCGTTGGATGCCAAGGCTTCCCACCAGCCTGGAGACGGTCTCACACATGAGGAACGTCGTCGCCCTGGGGTCGGCGATGAACGCCACGGTCCGTTCGACGTGGGACCCCTGGGGTTCGGGGGTGCCGGTGCTGGTGTCGCTCATCAGTCATTCCCGTGCGGTTCGAGGGTGGTCTTCTCTCGCGGGCCGGTCACACGGGCCGAACACACGAACGGCCACCGCTCGAACATCGATGGCCGTGAGGGCGGGGAAGGGCGGCAGCCGCGAACACCACCCTAACCGCCGGGCCTCAGGGCCACCTCCGCGCCGTCGGGTCACTGGACGTCGAACTCGTTGCCCTCCGGGTCGAGCATGCACACGTGTGAGGCGCCGGGTTCCTCGATGACCGTGACGACCGTCGCGCCCAGCGCCTCCAACCGGGCCACCTCGGCGTCGCGGCCCTCGGGCCCGGAGCGCAGGTCCAGGTGGACGCGGTTCTTGACCGTCTTGGGCTCGGGCACCTGTTGGAAGAGCATCCGGCGGCCCAGACCCGCGCCGGTGAAGGCGTGCACCGGGTCGTCGGGGTGGCGGATGGCCGCGAGCGTGATCCAGGCCCTGCGCCCGTCCACGACGGTGTAGTCGTCCTCCGTCGCCAGCCCCTGGGCGGCCACCTGTTCGATGAGGGCGCTGTTGTCCTCGGCCAGGTAGCCGAGCGCGGACGCCCAGAACCTGGAGAGTTCCAGGGGCTCGGCGCAGTCCATGGTGATCTGGTAGTCGAGTGCCATCGGTGTCCTCCTGAACGGGCCCGGTTCCGTGATGCCAGTTCTACTGCCTGGCTGCGACATCCCGCCGGAACGGGCCGGGCCGGAGTGTTGGCGCCTCGGGCCCGGGAGGTCCCGCAAGGGGCTCAGGTGCGGCGGACCAGGAGGACGATGGCGCCGATCAGGACCACGGCCACGACGGCGCCGCCGAGGATGAGCGGGAGGGCGCCGCTGGCACCCGACTCCTGGGGCTCCTCGCCCTCGTCCTCGTCGGAGGCCGGGGAGGCCTCGGCCTCGGCCGCCATGTCGGGCAGCTGCTCCCCTGACAACGGGACGCGCCAGACCGGGGAGTTGGCTCCCTCCGTCCCCGCCATCAGCGCGGTTCCGTCCGGGGTGAAGGCCACGGACTCGCCCTGTTCCATCTCCGGAAGGTCGAAGGAGCCCACCGACCGGCCCGGTACTCCGTTGGTCCCGTCGTACACGCTCACCCCCCAGTAGGTACGGACGGCGTAGCGGCTCCCGTCCGGACTGAAGGCGGCGTCGGTCGCGAAAAGCGGCGCGGAGTCCACCCTGGTCAGGACGTTCTCCCCGAAGGGGTCGAGGTTCTCGGGTGCGGCGTAGACACTGCCCGCGAACTCCTTGGACACCACGTAGAGGCGGCCGTCGCGCGGGTCGATCATCATGCCCTCCGCGTCGCGTCCGCCGTCCTCGTAGGTGAAGGTGAACACCGACGGGTCCAGGGCGGAGTCGCCGAGGACCTCGGGTTCGGTGAAGTGGTAGACGCGGATGTTCGGCCACCCTCCGCCGAAGTTGTCGCCGATGTCCCCCACGAAGACCGTGGGCACCCCCTCGGGGCCCTGGGCGAGGCTGATCGCCTCCCAGTCGCGGCGCTCGACGTTCAGGGTGACGGTCGCGAGCGTCTGGCCGTCCTCGTCGACCGCGTAGACCTCCGAGGGGTGGTCGCCGCTGTCGTTGTGCGTCCACCACACACCCTCGTGCAGCAGTGAGGGGGCCAGCCCGCTGGACTCGGAGATGCGGTCGTCCTGGAACTCGAAGGCGATCTCCGAACCCTCGGGGCCCTCGCCTCCGCGCGGGTGGTCGATCCCGCCCGACCCCTCCCCCGGGTCCACGGGGGCGGCCGTGGCGGGGGCCGTCGGGGCCAACGCGAACAGGGCGGCCGCGACGAGGGGCAGGGATCTTCTCATGCCCGCCATCCTGCCAGGGCGAGCCGCCGGGGGCTTGCACCCGGGTACGAGCGGGCACATTCGGCATAGAGAGCGCCGCAAGGAGAGACCTCATGAGGATCGTCGCCTGTCTCAACGGTGACCGCCGTCCGGGTGCGCACCCGGCGTTGCCCGTCTCCGTGGACCAACTCGTCGCCGACGCGCACGCCGTGGTGGCGGCGGGCGCCACCGCCGTGCACGTGCACCCCCGTGACTCCCGGGGGGCGGAGTCCCTGGAGCCCCAGGTGGTGGGGCCGCTGATGGAGCGAATGCGCGCTGAGGGGCCCGACGTTCCGGTGTCGCTGACCACGTCCCTGTCGGCGGAGTCCGACCCCTGGCGGCGCTACGACCTCGTGCACAGGTGGGCCTCCCTCGCGTTGCCCGACTCGGTGTCAGTGAACCTGCACGAACCGGGCTCGGTGGACCTGATCCAGCTCCTGGGCGACCGCCGCGTGGCGGTGGAGGCGGGCGTGTGGACGGTGGACGCGGCCCGCATCCTGGTCGCGACCAGGGTGGACGTGGCGGCGGTGCTGGTGGAGCCGACCCAGGTGGCGGGGGAGGACGCCCGCCGTAACACGGAGGCGATCACCCGGGTGCTGGACCGCGGCCGGGTGAACGTCCCCCGGATGCTGCACGGCGTGGACGCGACGGCCTGGCCGATGCTGGGGCAGGCGCTGGAGGACGGTCTGGACGTGCGGATCGGCTTGGAGGACACGATGCGGCTGCCGGACGGAGCGGAGGCCCACGACAACGCGGCCCTCGTGGCGCACGCGGTCTCGCTGGCCGGTGCCTCGGCCTAGGCCCTGTTTTTCTGACAGCCGGTGCTCGTAGAGGGCCACGGCCTCGGCGCAGGCGGGTTCGCGGACCAGGTCGATCTCCGGGCAGTCCTGGAGTTCCTGGACGTCCTCCGATGTCAGCCCGGACTCGAGGAGCAGGCGGATGTTGCGCAGTCGCTCCACCGCCCCTGGCCCGTACTCGCGGTAGCCAGCCGGAACGGAGCGTGTGAGTGGACATGCGCCGCACGCTAGGACCCTGACACAGGCGTCAGGGTCAAGCCCGACGGGCTCAGCCCACGAGGGCGCCGAGGATCACGATGAGCATGATCGAACCGAGCACCACCGGCAGGAGCCAGCGCTGCTTGCGGTTGTTGGTGAGCATGCTCATGACGTGCCCCGCTCCGGTGTTCGTTGGGATTCGCTACCCCAGGGTAGTCCCCAGCTCCGGACGGTTCGGTAGCGGTCCGGCCCCTTCGGGCGGCTCTCGACAAGGTCGACCCGGTCGGCCCGCCAGCCGGTGGTGAGCGCCGGGCCCAGGGCACGCAGGGTCCGGGAGACGTCGTGGCGTCGGCGGGCGCGGGCGAGGGTGACGTGCGGCACGAAGGGGCGTGACGAGACGGGCACCCCGACATCCCGGGCGGCGTCGGCCAGGGCTTCGGCGAGTTCGGGGAGTCCGTCACCCGTCACCCCGGCCCACACGACGGAGGCACCCGAACCCGGCTGGTCCGTCTGGGGGAAGACGCCCCAGCCGTCGAGTGCCAGGTCCAGGGGCGGGCGTCCCTCGAGGGCGCGCTCCAGCGCGGCGGCCAGGCCGGGGAGCGGCACGGTGGGCCCTCCCAGGAAGACCACGGTGAGGTGCCACCTCTCCGGCGGGCTCCAGCGCAGCTCTGGCGCGGTGGGGCGGGCGGCTCGCACGGCCCGCTCCAAGAGCTCCCGCACCTGGTCGGACGGCCACAGCGCGACGAACAGGGTCATGACATCATCTTCCCTTCGACACCCGCCGCCCGCCACCTTCCGGCGCCGGGCCCGGTCCACCCGCCCTCGTCCTGTGAGTCGCCTCCGTGTACGTCCTCGCCTGTGTTTTCGTGGTCCTGACCCTCGCGGCCCTGATCCGCATCACCGCCGGGTTCGGGTTCGCTCTGGCGGCGGTGCCACCGCTGGCCCTGCTCCTGGACCCGGTGACGGCGGTGGTGGTGGCGGCGACCCTGGCGGTCCCGTTGAACCTGTGGGTCGCGCTGCGCGACCGCGCCCATGTGGACCGGCGCGCCGCGCTGCTGCTGCTCGTGTGCGCCCTGGCGGGGGTGCCGTTCGGGCTGTGGGCGCTCAACGTGCTGTCAGAGCAGGTGCTGCTTGTGTTGATCGCGGCGACGGTCGTCCTCGGCACGGTCCTGGTGTGGCGCCGGGTACGCATCCCGGGCGGGATGGGGGCTGTGGCCGGGATGAGCGCGCTCTCGGGCGCCGCGTTCGCCTCCACCGCGATCGACGGCCCACTCATGGTGGCCGGGCTCCAGGGTTCGCGACTGGCCGAGCTGGAACCCAGGGTCCAGCGGGCCACACTCGCCGTGACGTTCTCCGCGACGAGCGTGGCGACGCTGGTGGGGTTCGGGTTCGGCGGCCAGCTAACGCCGCAGGTCGGCGGCTTGCTGGTTGTCGGGGCCCCCGCCCTGCTGATCGGAACCCTCGTGGGTGAGAACCTCTTCCGCAGACTGAACGCCGAGCTCTTCCGCCGCACCGTGCTGGTCCTGCTCGCGGTCAGCTCCGTCTCCATGGTCACCCGGGTGGTCACCGCCTGAGGCCACCGGCTCGGGCCCGCGCCCGCGTCGGGGCAGCAGGTCACGGACGGCCACGCCCCTGGTGCGCATCAGCAGCAGGGTGAGCACGCCGACCACCACGGTGGTCACGGCTCCGCCCGTCAACAGGCTGGCCTGCGGCCCGAAGGCATCGGCGATCAGGCCCACCACGGGCGCGCCGATCGGGGCCACACCCATGAACACCAGCAGGAACATGCTCATGACCCGGCCGCGCATCTGGGGGTCGACGCTCAGCTGGAAGGTGGCGTTGAGCGTGGTCACGAAGGTCATGAAGAGCACGCCCATCGGGACCAGGATGACCACGAAGGCCACGTAGCCCGGCATCAGTCCCGCCACGAGCTGGGTGACGCCGAACCCCATCGCACCGACGAGCACCAGCTTCAGGCGCGGGTGCTCGCGGCGCGCGGCCAGCAGGGCACCGGCCAGCGCGCCCACGGCGAGCGCCGCAGCGGCCACACCGAAGGCGGTGGCACCGGCCTCGAAGACGTTGTTGACCATGAGGGCGATCTGGTTCTGCGCGTTGGCGCCGAAGAACTGCACGGAACCGGCGAGGACCAGCAGCAGGACCAGGTCGCGTCTGCCCCCGATGTAGCGCAGGCCCTCGCGGATCTGCCCCTTGCCGCGCGGCACGCGTTCGGTGGGGTTGAGCTCGGCGGCGCGGATCAGCAGCAGCGCCACGATCGTGAAGGCGAACGACAGCCCGTTGATCATGAACACCGGTCCGCTGCCGACCAGGCCGATCAGCACACCGGCGACGGCGGGGCCGGTGACGCGGCCGAGCTGGAAACTGGCGCTGTTCAGGGCGATGGCGTTGGGCAGCAGATCGCGGTCGACGATCTCCGGGACGAAGGCCTGGCGTCCCGGGTTGTCGAGCACGGTGATCATGCCGAGGCCGAAGGCGAACAGGTAGACGTGCCAGACCTCGGCGGCGCCGAGCGTGGCCAGGACGCCCAGGCCGACGGCGAGCACGCCCATGCTGGCCTGGGTGATGACCAGGAGCTTGCGCTTGTCGAAGCGGTCGACCATGGCGCCGCCCCAGAGACCGAGGAAGAGCATGGGCAGGAACTGGAGCGCCGTGGTCATCCCCAGCGCGATCCCGCTGCCTCCGCTGAGCTGGAGGACCAGCCAGTCCTGGGCGATGCGCTGCATCCAGGTGCCGGGGTTGGAGACCAGCTGGCCGAGGGCGTAGATGCGGTAGTTGCGCACGGCCAGCGAACGGAACATCGCGATGCGGCGCATCAGCCCCTCCCCGTCGGACGGCGGGAAGGGACGGAGACGACCACTGGTACGTGGTTTCGGGGGCGGAGAAGTAAACGGCGTTGACTCATCAAAAGACGCAACGCCGTCCACCCCGCCGCGCATTCCCCACGACCCGCCCATGACAGGGGCCGACGTCCCCGTGGAGGGGAGGTCGGCCCCTGTCGAAAGCGGTTCAGCGCATCAGGAGGTCACCCGATCAGCGCGTAGATCGGCGCCTCCGCGAAGTGGATCAGGAAGATCACCGAGATCAACCACAGGAGCGGGTGCACCCGGCGGCCGCGGCCCGTGACCAGCATGACGAAGGCGAAGGCGAGCAGGCCGAACCCGATCCCGTTGGCGATCGAGTAGGTGAACGGCATCATGATGATCGCCAGGAAGGAACCGATGCCGATGGCCGGGTCCCTGAAGTCGATGTTGGTCACCTGGGTCATCATCATGAAGCCGACGATCACCAGGACCGGGGTGGCCGCCTCGAACGGCACCAGGGTGACCAGCGGCGTGAACAGGGTCGCGACCAGGAACATCGCACCGGTGACGATCGGGGCGATACCCGTGCGGGCGCCCTCACCGACACCGGCGGCGGACTCCGCGTAGAGCGTGGCGACCGACGCGGAACAGAGGCCGCCCAGGACCGTGCCGAGGGAGTCGGCGACCAGGACCTCACGGGTGCCCTCGATGTTGCCGTCCTCGTCGGCCAGGCCGCCCTGGTGCGCGACGCCGACCATGGTGCCCATGGTGTCGAAGAAGTCGGCCAGCAGCAGGGTGAAGATCAGCATGACGACGGTGGCGACGCCCACGTCGGAGAAGCGACCGGCGAGCCCGCCGTCGAGGAACAGGCCCAGGAGCGAGACGTCGGGGAGCGCGACCAGGTCGGCCGGGCTGCTGGGCAGGCTCGGGACGGTCAGACCCCACCCGAGGCCGTCGGCACCGTCACCGAGGAGCGTCTCGACCCCGATCGCGACGAACGTGGTGGCCACGATGCCGATGAGCAGGGCGCCGCGCACGTTGCGTACGTAGAGGGCGATGCTCAGCAGCAGGCCGATGACGAAGATGAGGATCGGCCAGCCGTTGAGGCCGCCGTCGCCGAGCTGCACCGGGGTGCCCTCGCCCGCCTGCACGAACCCGGCGTTGACCAGGCCGATGAACGCCAGGAACAGACCCACACCGACCGCGATGGCCACCTTGAGACCGGGCGGGATCGCGGCGAAGACCGCGGTACGGAACCCGGTGAGCACCAGGATGAGGAGCAGGACGCCCTCGATGATGATCAGCAGGAAGACGTCGGCCCACGACATGAGCGGCGCGATGCCGTAGGCGACCACGGCGTTCAGGCCCATGCCCGCCGCGATGGCGAACGGGTAGCGGCTCACCACGCCCATGAGGACGCAGGAGAGGGCGGCGACCAGGGCCGTCATCGCGGCGACGCCGGGGATGCCCAGGGTGTCGCCGTTGACGTCCTCGGCGGTGCCGATGATCAGCGGGTTGAGGACGACGATGTACGCCATGGCGAAGAAGGTCGCCATGCCACCGCGGATCTCGGTGCCGATGGTGGAGCCGCGTTCGGTGACGCGGAAGTAGCGGTCCACCGCGTTCCTGGGTTGTCTCTGCTCGTCAGTGGGGGATGGTGTCGGTGCGTTCACGTCGTCAGCCTGACCTGGTCGTGTTACTGGACAACAAGGATTCTGCGCCAGGTTAGTTGCATCTTCGTACAACACCAGACACCTGATTCACATGATTTTCATAGAAACCACCACATGATGGGGACATCGGATCTTTGGGTGTGACCAAGGCATCTCCCCGCTGACCTCGGCCCACCGCACCGCTCCCCCGTGCTCCGGACACCAGCGGATAGCCTGGGGCCGTGCCCAAACCTCGCCAGCCCGATCCCGAAGTCCACGAGAGCGACTACCGAGTCCCGGCCGCCATCGGCACGGGCGCCTGGACGATCGCGCTCGTCGTTCTCCTCGCCATGGGAGACGGCCTCCCCGCCTCGGAGCAGTGGTGGATCGGCGTCTGTGTGACCGGGATCGCTCTGGGCGTCTTCGGGTTCCTCTACATCCCCCGCCTGCTCCGCAGGCGCGACGAAGCGGCGGATCGGGCGGCCGAACGGTTCACGGAACCGGACACCCGGGAACCCGGGACCCCCTGAACTGCGCCACCTCCACACCGGGGCACCTCGTCACCTGACCGATAATGGGCGAGTGTCTGAGACAGAATTCCCGCGAGGACTCGCCGACCGGCTCCGTGGCACCCTGATCGACGCCGACTACACGGTGTCCGGGGTCCGCGACCGCCTCGGCGACGCCGCCGCCAAGGCCCTGGCCCGCGAGCAGCTCGTGCCCGCACTCCGCGCCACGGGCGGGGAGGAACGCCTCGGACTGCTCCTGCGCCTGTGGTGGCTCCAAACCCCCATCCCGGCGCGCGCGGCCCGTGCCATCCTCCCCGTCGACGAGCTCGCCGACGCCGGACTGGTCACCGTCGAGGAGGGGGCCCACGGCACCGTCGTGCGTGCCCTCGTCCACCTGGGCCCCTGGGAACTGGAGGACGGCCGCCCCGGCTTCGTCGTCTCCGATCCCAAGGTCCGCCCGGGCAGCGGGGACGTCCCACGCGTCGACCACGTGGTCGGCGCGGGCGGCGCCTCCGCCAACCTCTCCCGGCTGATCGTCGACGGCCCCTACGAACGCGCCCTGGATCTGGGCACGGGCTGCGGCGTGCAGGCCCTGCACCTGGCGTCCCGGGCCCGCGAGGTGGTGGCCACTGACCTCAACCCCCGCGCGGTGCGGCTGGCCGGGATCAGCCTCGCCCTGTCCGGGATCACCGGGGCCCGGCTGGCCCAGGGCTCGCTGTACGAACCGGTCCGCGACGAGCGTTTCGACCTGATCGTGTCCAACCCGCCGTTCGTGATCACCCCCGAGGCGGCCCGCTTCACCTACCGGGAGTCGGACCTGCCCGGCGACACGGTGTGCGCGGAGCTGGTCCGGCAGGCCCCCGCCCACCTCACCGAGGGCGGCTGGGGACAGTTCCTCGCCAACTGGACGCACACCGACACCGACGACTGGCAGGACCGAGTGGGCGGCTGGATCACCGGCACCGGCTGTTCCGGCTGGGTCGTGCAGCGCGACGTCCAGGACCCCGCCGAGTACGTGGAACTGTGGCTGCGCGACTCCTGCGAGCACGGCACCCCCGAGTACACGCGCCGCTACGACGCCTGGCTGGACTACTTCGACCGCGAGGGCATCAAGGGCATCGGCTTCGGCTGGATCAGCCTGCGCAACGACGTCGCCCAGGACGCCACCGTGCGGGTGGAGGAGCTGCGGCACGACGTACAGCAGCCGGTGGGCCCCTACCTGCCGGACGTGGTGGACGGCGCGATGACGGCGCACCGCCTCACCGACGCGGCGCTCCTGGCGGCGCACGTTGCGCTGGCGCCGAACGTGGTGGAGGAGCGCGTGGCGGTGCCGGGGGCACCCGACCCGGAGAAGATCCTGCTGCGCCAGCGCGACGGCCTGCGCCGTGTGGCGCGGATCGGCACCGTGGAGGCGGCGCTGGCCAGTGTCTGCGACGGCACCATGCCGGTCGGTCCGCTGCTGGACGCGATCGCCGACCTCATGGGCGAGGACCCGGTGATGATCCGCGAGCGTACTCCGGAGGCGCTGCGCACGCTGATCTCCGAGGGGTTCTTCCGCGTCGCCCGCTGACGAACCGCCGTGACGGGCGGCGGCGATAGGACACAGGGAACGGCCCCCGCTGGAGACCTCTCCGCGGGGGCCGACGCGTCCCGTCGACCACGCCCCGAGGACCCCACCGTGACCACGAACAGCACTGGCGCAGACCAGCGGCCTCCCGAACCAGGACTGGGGCCCTGGCCTGAACCCGGGCCTCAACCCGGGCCTGCGCCTGAACCCGGGCCTGGACCCGGGCTTGTGCCCGAACCCGAACCAGGACTCAGACCTGAACTCGGGCCTGGACGTTGACTTGAACCAGGACCCGGACGCGGACCTGAACCCGGGCCTGCGCCCGAACCCGAGCCCGGGGTGCGGTCCGCGCCCGCTTCGGGCCGGTCCCCGTGGTTCTCCCTGGCCGCCGCCGTCGGGGCGGGGCTGCTGGTGGGGGTACTGACCTCGTTCGGGCAGGGCCTGCTCCCCGAGGTCCTGAGCCCCCTGGCCAACTCGTCGGGATCCTGGAGCCTGGTCGCCTTCCTGCTCGCGTACCACTCCCCCCGGCGGGGCTTCGCGGTCGCGACCGGTGTGCTCGCGCTGTTCGCGATGGTCGGCGGGTACGACCTGGCCGCGGCTCTGCGGGGCTTCTCCCCCTCGCTCGGCGGATCACTCTTCTGGTGCACGGCCGCGGTCGTGGTCGGCCCGTTCCTGGGCTGGGGAGGCCACGCCCTCAGAGCAGGTACCCGGTTCGCGCCCCTCGCGATGGGCGCGGTGAGCGGTCTCCTGGTCGGTGAGGGCCTGTACGGCCTCACCATCGTCGCCACCACCACGCCCGCCGGGTACTGGTGGGGGTCGATCACCGTCGGCGCGGCCCTGCTGGTCTGGGCCGTGGTCCGGCGGTTCCCCCGCCTTCCGTCCGCGCTGGCGGCGGTGGCGGTCACCGCGCTCGTGTCGGCCGTCTTCCCCCTGGTCTACTCACTCGACCTGATCTCGCTGTTCACCTCACCCCTCACCCCCTAACCGGGAGTGGCGCGGGCCTCCTGAGCGGAGGTGGCACGGGCCTCCTGAGTGGAGGTGGCGCGGGCCTCCTCGGCGTTCCAACCGCGCTTGTGGAGGAAGGCGAACGCGGCCGCGGCGAACAGCACACCGGCCGCGATGACCAGGGTGACCAGGAACCCGTTGTCGAAGGCCCTGGCGGCGGCCGCCAGGAGTTCGGCGGAGCCCGCGGGGTCCAGGTCCCGGGCTACGGCGAGTGCCTCGTCCATGCCCTCGGCCGCGGCCGGGGGCACCTGGTCGGGCAGGGAGACGGTCCGTGTGAACACAGCGGCCATGAGGCTGCCCAGCACCGCGACCCCGGTGAGGCTGCCCAGCTCGTAGGAGACCTCCTCCACGGAGGCGGCCATGCCCGCGCGGTGCGCGGGGGCGTTGCCAACGATCGCGGCGGAGGCTGCTGTCATCGCCGCACCGGTACCCGCACCGATCACCAACAGCCCGGCGACGGTCCAGGCCAGCGGCGCCGAGGCGGCCAGCACCACCACCACGGTTCCGACGGCGGAGGTCAGCAGACCGGCGACGATCATCGGTCGCGTGCCCACCCGGTAGAGCAGCGCTCCTACGGCCACGCCCACGGGCAGGGCGCCCAGGGCCATGGCGGCGACGGTCGTCCCCGCCTGCAAAGGGGTGAACCCCAGGACCAGCTGGAGGCGCTGGGTGAGCACCAGCTGCACTCCGGCCAGCGCGAACATCGCCATTCCGGCCGCGAGCACGCCGACGAGGATCCGGGGGTCGCGGAAGAGCGAGAAGTCGATCAGCGGGTAGGTCTGGCCGCGCTGGCGCCGCACGAAGCTCCAGAAGCCCAACGCGGCGGCGACCACGGCCACCGCCACGGCCAGGACGGAGGGATCGGGGCTGGTGAGCTCCTTGATCGCGTAGACCGTCCCCACCAGGCCGACCATGACCTGCACGGAGGCCAGCAGGTCCCAGGGGCGTTCGGAGCTGCCCGATCCGCCCGGCGCGACCACGGCGGCCAGCACGAGCGCCACCAGGACGATCGGCACGTTCACCAGGAACACCGAGCCCCACCAGAAGAACTCCAGCAGCGCTCCGCCGACGATGGGCCCGACCGCCGCGCCCACCATGGCCATGGTGCCCCAGACACCGATCGCGATCCCGCGTTCGCGCTCGTCCACGAAGGTGATGCGGATCAGGGACAGCGTCGCGGGCATCATCGCGGCGGCGCCCACCGCGAGGAAGGCACGCCCGGCGATCAGCATGGCGGGGTTGACGGCGTAGGCGGCGACCAGCGAGGCCGCTCCGAAGAGCACGAGCCCCACCAGGTACATCCGCTTGTGGCCGACCCGGTCCCCGAGAGTTCCGGCGCCCAGCAGCAGGCCCGCCATCACCAGCGGGTACGCGTTGATGATCCAGAGCCGTTCCGAGGCGGTGGCCTGGAGTTCCGAGCTGAGGGTGGGCAGCGCCGTGTACAGCACGGTCATGTCCACCGAGATGAGCAGCAGCCCGGCGGAGACGGCGGCCAGCACCAACCAGCGTCTGGCCCGGGAGACCGGCTGGGTTCCGGGGGATCCGGGGGATCCGGGGGCGTGGGCGTCCTCGTGGGCGTCCTGGTGCGTGCGCTCGTGCGGGTCTTCGTGCGCGTCATCGTGCACGCCGCTCATCGGTTCTCCCCCTTGGTCTCGGTCACGGGAGTGTTCTCTCCCTCGGTCTCGGTCACGGGAGTGTTCGCCCCCTCGGTCACAGTCACGGGAGAGTTCGCCCCCTTGGTCTCGGGAGCCTGCGGCCCTCCGACTGTCAGTTCGGCAACGCGCGCCCGCAGAGCTCGCGCCACCTCCTCGGGGAGTGCGTTGCCCGAGGTGGCGTTGAAGAGCCAGAGCCCGTCGACGGCCAGGCGGGCGAGGAAGAGATCGAGCCCCTGCGGATCGGGCGACTGCGGGGTGGGGGCCCAGCGCTCCATCAGCTCGTTCCAAATCTGGGCCAGGTCAGGGTTGGACTCGGCCTCCACCATGAAGGCGAGGTCGGCGTGGCGGACCTCCCCGCGCATCATGACGCGCACGTAGGCGGCGCCGCGCTCGGTGGGACTGGCCTGCGTCCAGGGTCGGCCGAGCTCGGCGAGGAGCCGTTCCTCCCAGCCCTGGACGAGGTAGCGCTGGATCGCCAGGAGCAGGTCCTCCCTGGTCCGGAAGTGGTAGAGGAGGCCGCCCTTGGTCAGCCCGGCCTCCTCCGCGGTGGCCTCGAGGGTCAGCGCGGTGATGCCCTGCCGGTCGGTCACCCGGACGGCGGCATCGAGGATGAGGGTTCTCGAACTGGGTCGCATACGAGTAACTGTACCTTCCGGAAGGTACAGTTACTAGCTGTGAGGCTAACCACGTCGCTTCGTGGGGCCGCAAGGTTGTGGGTGGGGGGTGGGTCGATCGGTCAGCTCCCGCCCAGAGCCAGCGCGCCTTCACGGACCCGGGCGCAAGCACTGTGGGTGGGTCAGGGCGGTCA